>JAEPMM010000069.1 GCA_017643965.1 Marinobacter sp. | reverse complement strand
TGCGTTATCGATCTGGTCGAACGCACGGCTCTCGCCGGTGCCCCATACTTCGTGACATACACGGGTCAGGGCTGCGGTCAGAGTGGTTTTACCATGGTCTACGTGACCGATGGTGCCCACGTTCAAGTGCGGCTTACTACGCTCAAATTTTGATTTAGACACGGTTACACCTCTTCCTGTTTCTTAAGTCCTGGGGATCAACCCTTTTTAATGATCGCTTCGGCAATGTTCGAGGGAGCTTCCATATAACGGGAGAACTCCATCGCATAAGACGCACGACCCTGAGTTGCTGAACGCAGGTCGGTGGCGTAACCGAACATTTCCGACAACGGAACTTCTGCACGGATGACTTTGCCCGCAGGGCCTTCATCCATTCCCTGAATCAGGCCACGGCGACGGTTCAAATCACCGACGACGTCACCCATGTAATCCTCAGGGCTAACGACTTCAACCCTCATGATCGGCTCGAGAAGCGCAGGATTGGCTTCCAGAGCACCTTTCTTCATCGCCATGGAACCGGCGATTTTGAAAGCCATCTCGTTGGAGTCAACATCGTGATACGAGCCGTCGTACAGGGTTGCCTTGATGCGCAGCAGCGGATAGCCGGCCAGACAGCCGTTCTGCATCTGCTCGGAAATACCCTGCTGAACCGCCGGGATGTATTCCTTCGGAACCACACCACCGACAATCTCGTTCACAAAGATAAAGTTTTCGCCATCTTCGTCATCCAACGGCAGCGGCTCAAGCTTGATCTTGACGTGACCGTACTGACCACGACCGCCAGACTGGCGAACAAACTTGCCTTCCACGTCAACCGGCTTGCGGATGCACTCGCGGTAAGCAACCTGCGGCTTACCGATGTTAGCCTCAACCTTGAACTCGCGACGCATACGGTCAACGATGATGTCCAGGTGAAGCTCACCCATACCGGAGATGATGGTCTGGCCGGACTCTTCGTCAGTGCGAACACGGAACGACGGGTCTTCCTGAGCCAGCTTGCCGAGGGCAACGCCCATCTTTTCCTGGTCCGCCTTTGACTTCGGCTCTACCGCAACAGAGATAACCGGCTCCGGGAATTCCATGCGCTCGAGAATGATCTTGTGGTTCTCATCACACAGGGTGTCACCGGTGGTCACGCTCTTGAGGCCGATCGCTGCAGCGATGTCACCGGCAAGCACTTCCTTGATTTCCTGGCGGTCCTTGGAGTGCATTTGCACCATCCGGCCGACACGCTCTTTCTTGCCCTTGACCGAGTTATACACCGCACTGCCGGACTCGAGCTTACCCGAGTAGACCCGGAAGAAGGTCAGCGTACCAACGAATGGGTCAGTTGCAATCTTGAACGCCAATGCCGCAAACGGGGCATCGTCGTCAGCCTGACGGGTCTCTTCAGTGCCGTCTTCGTCAATCTCACCACGAATGGCCTTGACTTCGTCCGGCGCCGGCAGGAATTCGACAACCGAATCCAGAACCGCCTGCACACCCTTGTTCTTGAATGCAGAACCACAGGTAGCCACAACGATTTCGTTAGCCAGGGTGCGCATCCGCAGCCCTTTCTTGATGTCGTCGTTGGACAGCTCACCCTCGTCGAGGTAGCGCTCCATCAGCTCTTCATTGGCCTCGGCCGCCGCCTCCATCATCTGCTCACGGTACTTGGCGACTTCGTCAACCATTTCCGCGGGCACGTCTTTTTCGTCGTAGGTCGCACCGGAATCGGCTTCGTTCCAGTAGATCGCCTTGTTACGAATCAGGTCGACAATGCCGGCAAAGTTCTCTTCAGCGCCGATCGGCAACTGAATCGGAACGGCGTTCGCACCCAGACGGTTCTTGATCTGGTCAACAACCCGCAGGAAGTTTGCACCGGCACGGTCCATCTTGTTAACGAACACCATGCGGGGAACTTCGTACTTGTTGGCCTGACGCCACACCGTCTCGGACTGAGGCTCAACACCGGAGGAACCACAGAACACCACCACTGCACCGTCGAGTACACGCAGTGAACGCTCTACCTCGATGGTGAAGTCAACGTGTCCCGGGGTGTCGATGATGTTGATCCGGTGCTCCGGATACTGCTTGTCCATGCCCTGCCAGAAACAGGTCGTCGCAGCAGAGGTAATGGTAATACCACGCTCCTGCTCCTGCTCCATCCAGTCCATGGTAGCTGCACCATCATGAACTTCACCGATCTTGTGGGAAATACCTGTGTAGAACAGCACCCGCTCGGTGGTTGTGGTTTTGCCCGCATCAACGTGCGCACAAATACCAATGTTTCTGTAACGCTTGATAGGAGTCTTGCGTGCCACTGTATAAACCTCGGCTGATTAGAAACGGAAGTGAGAGAACGCCTTGTTGGCTTCTGCCATGCGGTGTACGTCTTCACGCTTCTTAACAGCGGAGCCTTTGCTGTCAGCGGCGTCAAGAATCTCACCTGCCAGACGCTGAGCCATGGACTTCTCACCGCGCTTCCGTGAATATTCTACGAGCCAGCGCATCGCCAGCGCGTTCTGACGGGAAGGCCGTACTTCTACGGGCACCTGGTATGTAGCACCACCCACGCGACGGGATTTAACCTCGACCATCGGCTGGATGTTCTCCAGGGCCTTCTCGAACATGTCGATCGGCTCTTCCTTTGATTTCTCGGCAACAATGTCCAGGGCGCCGTAAACAATGCGCTCTGCAACTGACTTCTTGCCGCTTTCCATCACGTGGTTGATGAACTTGGCAAGACGTGCACTGCCGAATTTGGGATCCGGGATAATTTCCCGTTTTGCTGCAACTCTTCTTCTAGGCATCGATAAGCCCTTATCTAATTAAAGGTCTTCAGGAACCCCTGAGATAGCATCAGCTACTCAGCCTTACTCTTACCGTTCTGACAAGCAACGATAAAAGACACCCGCTCGGGACATCAGGACTTGGGTCGTTTTGCACCGTACTTGGAGCGGCCCTGCTTACGGTTCTGTACACCCTGGGTGTCCAGTGTTCCGCGAACAGTGTGATAGCGCACACCCGGAAGGTCTTTTACTCGACCGCCACGGATCAGCACAACACTGTGCTCCTGAAGGTTGTGACCTTCACCACCAATGTATGAGGAAACCTCGAAGCCGTTGGTCAGACGAACACGGCACACTTTACGCAGTGCTGAGTTCGGCTTCTTCGGCGTTGTGGTGTATACACGAGTGCACACACCACGGCGCTGAGGACAGGCCTGGAGAGCAGGAACATCGCTCTTGGCTACCTTGCGCTTACGAGGCTTACGCACCAACTGATTAATCGTTGCCATGTAAGCAAACTCCAAAAAACCATATCAATGAAACTTGCCCCCAAAAGCTGGGGGCAAAATTTAAGGGACGCAAGTTTAAGCCTGCGCCCCTGCACAGTCAAGATGACTGATCTCTTTTTGACCACCCGCGGCATAGGTAACTACCGGCGGGTGGTGCTCACCGAACTCAGCTTTCGCGGTTGAGTTCGGCGCTCAGAGCTTCTTCCACATCGGCTGCAGTCACGCCCTGCTCTTCCAGGTCACGCTTGCGGCGACGCGCGCTGTGATAAGCCAGACCGGTACCCGCAGGAATCAGTCGACCAACCACAACGTTTTCTTTCAGGCCCCGCAGGTAATCGCGCTTGCCAGTAACGGCACCTTCAGTGAGTACCCGGGTGGTTTCCTGGAACGATGCCGCCGATATGAACGACTCGGTTGCCAGGGACGCCTTGGTGATACCCAACAACAGGCGCTCGAACCGTGCCGGCTCTTTGTCTGCGGTGTTGGCCTTCTCGTTTTCTTCCAGAACCTGGGTAATTTCTACCTGGTCACCGGACAGCAGCGTGGTATCACCCGGATCGGTGATTTCCACTTTGCGCAGCATCTGGCGAACGATAACCTCGATGTGTTTATCGTTGATGACAACGCCCTGCAGACGGTAAACGTCCTGGATTTCGTTGGTGATGTACTTCGCCAGCTCGACCACGCCCAGCAGACGCAGAATGTCGTGCGGGTTGGACGGGCCGTCGGAAATCACCTCACCCTTCTCAACCGTTTCGCCTTCGAACACGTTCATCTGGCGATGCTTCGGAATCAGAACCTCATAGGCGTCCGCATCTTTTGGTGTAATCACCAGACGCTTCTTGCCCTTGGTTTCCTTGCCGAAGGAGACGGTACCGCTGATCTCCGCCAGAATGGACGACTCTTTCGGACGACGGGCCTCGAACAGGTCGGCAACACGGGGCAGACCACCGGTAATGTCGCGGGTCTTCGAACTTTCCTGCGGAATACGCGCAACCACATCACCAAGCTCGACGTTCGCTCCGTTCGCCATGGTGACCAGGGCGTTGGCCGGCAGGAAGAAGATGGCCGTGCCGCCAGCAGGCAGCTCGACATCGTCGCCTTTCGCGTCCACCAGCTGAATGGCAGGACGGATGTCCTTGCCGGCCGCCGGCCGCTCTTTGGAGTCGATCACTTCCATGGTGGAAAGGCCGGTCAGCTCGTCAGTCTGGGTGCGGACAGTGATGCCCTGATCCATGTTGACGAACTTCGCGGTACCACTGGCTTCGGCGATGATCGGGTGCGTGTGGGGATCCCACTTGGCCACCGCGACGCCGGCTTCCACTGCATCACCGTGCTTGACGGACAGAACCGCACCGTACGGCAGCTTGTACCACTCGCGCTCACGACCCTGATCATCGGCAACAGCCAATGCAGAGGAACGCGAGATGACCACCAGGGAGCCGTCGGTCTTCTCGATGGACTTCAGGTTGTGCAGGCGGACAGTACCACCGTGCTTGACCTGAATGTTGTCCACCGCAGAGGCCCGGCTCGCCGCACCACCAATGTGGAAGGTACGCATGGTCAGCTGGGTACCGGGCTCACCGATGGACTGGGCCGCGATAACCCCGACGGCTTCACCCACGTTGACACGGTGGCCACGGGCCAGATCCCGGCCGTAACACTTGGAACAGATGCCGTGACGGGTCTCACAGGTGATCGCAGAGCGCACCCAGACCTCATCGACACCGGCACGTTCCAGGGTTTCAACGGTTTTCTCGTCCAGCAGTGTGCCGGCAGGTACAACCGCGTTGTCCTTGTCGGTCGGGGTGAAGGCATCACGCGCCGTCACACGACCGAGCACACGGTCACCCAGCGGTACAACCACGTCGCCGCCTTCGATGTGCGGTGTCATCAACAGGCCTTCGTCGGTACCACAATCTTCCTCGGTCACGACCAGATCCTGGGACACGTCAACCAGACGACGGGTCAGGTAACCCGAGTTCGCGGTCTTCAGTGCGGTATCCGCCAGACCTTTACGAGCACCGTGGGTGGAGATGAAGTACTGGAGTACGTTCAGACCTTCACGGAAGTTAGCGGTGATCGGCGTTTCGATGATGGAGCCATCCGGCTTGGCCATGAGGCCTCGCATACCGGCGAGCTGACGAATCTGGGCCGCGGAACCCCGGGCGCCGGAATCGGCCATCATGTACACGGAGTTGAACGACTCCTGCATCTCGTATTCGCCGTCCTCACCCTTGACCGGCTTGCCATCAGGACCAATCACCTGCTCTTTCGACAGGCGCTCCATCATGGCCTTGGATACCTTGTCGTTGGCACGGGACCAGATGTCGATAACCTTGTTGTACTTCTCGCCCTGGGTCAGCAGACCGGACGCGTACTGGGTTTCGATATCCTTCACTTCGTCCGAGGCGGCATCCACCAGCTCGTACTTCTCCGGCGGAATCTCGAAATCGTTGAAACCGATAGAGATGCCGGAAACCGTGGCGTAGTGGTAACCCATGTACATCAACTGATCCGCAAAGATCACCGTGTCTTTCAGACCGGCATCACGGTAGCAGGTGTTGATCAGGTTGGAGATCGCCTTCTTGACCATGGGCTTGTTGACCAGATCAAACGACAGACCGTCCGGCACGATATCAAACAGCAGCGCGCGGCCAACCGTGGTGTCGACAATCTTGTAGGCCTCGGTGCGCTCGCCACTCTCGTGAATGGCCACTTCCTTCACACGCACCTTGACGATGGCCTGAAGATCCACCTTGCCGGCGCCATAGGCACGATGCGCCTCTTTGACGTCCGCAAACACCATGCCTTCACCGAGGGCGCTCTTGCGCTCACGGGTCATGTAGTACAGACCCAGAACCACATCCTGGGACGGCACGATGATTGGCTCGCCGTTGGCGGGCGACAGCACGTTGTTGGTGGACATCATCAACGCACGGGCTTCGAGCTGGGCTTCCAGGGTCAGCGGCACGTGAACCGCCATCTGGTCACCGTCGAAGTCGGCGTTGTAGGCCGCACACACCAGCGGGTGCAGCTGGATGGCCTTGCCTTCGATCAGTACCGGCTCAAACGCCTGGATACCGAGGCGGTGCAGCGTCGGCGCCCGGTTCAGCATGATCGGGTGCTCACGAATGACCTCGTCCAGGATATCCCAGACCACGCCTTCCTCGCGCTCGACCATCTTCTTGGCGGCCTTGATGGTGGTCGCCAGACCGCGATGCTCCAGCTTGGAGAAGATAAACGGCTTGAACAGCTCCAGTGCCATCTTCTTGGGCAGACCGCACTGGTGCAGGCGCAGGTAGGGCCCGACCACGATCACCGAACGACCGGAGTAATCCACTCGTTTACCGAGCAGGTTCTGACGGAAACGACCCTGCTTACCCTTGATCATGTCAGCCAGGGACTTCAGCGGGCGCTTGTTGGTGCCGGTGATGGCACGACCGCGACGGCCGTTGTCCAGCAACGCATCCACAGCTTCCTGCAGCATGCGCTTCTCGTTGCGCACGATGATGTCCGGGGCATTCAGCTCCAGCAGGCGCTTGAGACGGTTGTTGCGGTTGATTACCCGACGGTACAGATCGTTCAGATCGGACGTGGCAAAGCGGCCACCGTCGAGCGGGACCAGCGGACGCAGATCTGGCGGCAGAACCGGCAGTACGGTCATCACCATGTCACCCGGCTTATTGCCGGAGTACAGGAAAGCCTCAAGAATCTTCAGGCGCTTGCTGAATTTCTTGATCTTGGTTTCCGAATTGGTCTGCGGAATTTCTTCACGCAGCGAATCCACTTCCGCCTGCAGATCGATACCTTCGAGAAGCTCTTTGACCGCCTCGGCACCCATGCGGGCATCGAACTCGTCACCGAACTCTTCCAGGGCTTCGTAGTACTGCTCGTCGTTCAGCAACTGACCCTTCTCGAGCGTGGTCATGCCCGGATCGATCACAATGAACGATTCAAAATAAAGCACCCGCTCGATGTCGCGCAGCGTCATGTCCAGCATCAGACCGATACGGGACGGCAACGACTTGAGGAACCAGATGTGTGCCACCGGGCTCGCCAGTTCAATGTGGCCCATGCGCTCACGGCGCACGCTGGCCAGTGCGACTTCGACACCGCACTTTTCACAGATCACACCGCGGTGCTTCAAGCGCTTGTACTTGCCGCACAGGCACTCGTAGTCCTTGATCGGGCCAAAAATTTTGGCGCAGAACAGACCGTCACGCTCAGGCTTGAAGGTACGGTAGTTGATAGTCTCAGGCTTTTTGACTTCGCCAAAAGACCATGACCGAATCATGTCGGGAGATGCCAGCCCGATACGGATGGCATCAAATTCCTTGCTTTGATTCTGGCTCTTGAGAAGATTCAGCAAATCTTTCATCAGTAAAAGCTCCGGATGGCGTTATTCTCGGGCGGGCGCCCGTAGGGCGACCCGCTCACGCTGCCAAAAACAATTCGGCTCAGTCGGATTCCAGCTCGATGTCGATACCCAGCGAGCGGATTTCCTTGACAAGAACGTTGAAGGATTCGGGCATGCCCGGCTCCATGCGATGATCGCCATCGACAATGTTCTTGTACATCTTGGTCCGACCGTTTACATCATCAGACTTGACGGTAAGCATTTCCTGCAGCGTATACGCCGCACCGTAGGCTTCCAGAGCCCACACTTCCATCTCACCGAAGCGCTGACCACCGAACTGCGCCTTACCACCCAGCGGCTGCTGGGTAACCAGGCTGTACGAACCGGTGGAACGAGCGTGCATCTTGTCGTCGATCAGGTGGTTCAGCTTGAGAATGTACATATAGCCAACGGTGACCGGACGATCAAATGCATCGCCGGTGCGGCCATCGTACAACTTGGTCTGACCCGTGGTGTTCAGGCCAGCCAGCTCGAGCATGCGCTTCACCTCGGCTTCCTTGGCACCGTCGAATACCGGCGTTGCCATGGGTACGCCGGAGCGAAGATTGCCAGCCAGATCCAGGATTTCCTTGTCGGTAAACGAGTCCAGATCCACCTTGGTGACTTCATCAGAGTGGTTGTAGATCTCGTCCAGCAGCTTGCGCAAGTCAGCGACCTTGCGCTGCTCGTCCAGCATCTGGCTGATCCGCTCACCGAGGCCCTTGGCTGCAGCACCCAGATGGGTCTCCAGTACCTGACCCACGTTCATCCGCGACGGAACACCCAGCGGGTTCAGCACGATGTCCACGGTAGTACCGTTGTCGTCGTAAGGCATATCCTCGATCGGCATGACCGCCGAGATAACACCCTTGTTACCATGACGACCGGCCATCTTGTCACCCGGCTGGATACGACGCTTGATCGCGAGGTAAACCTTGACGATCTTGAGAACGCCCGGAGCCAAGTCATCGCCCTGCTGAAGCTTGCCTTTCTTGTCATCAAAGCGCGCTTCGTGCTCTTTCTTGCGATCTTCAAGACCCTGCTCGGATTTCTCAAGCAGCTCGTTCAGCCCTTCTTCCTTCATGCGAAGCTTGAACCAGTCAGCCTTCGGCAGCTCAGCCAGGTAGCCCTCATCCAGCTTGGCACCTTTCTTCAGTCCCGGACCGCTGATCACTTCCTGCCCGTTCAGGGCATTGGTCAGACGCTCATAGGTGGCACCTTCAACGATACGGTACTCGTCTTTCAGGTCCTTACGGTACTGATCCAGCTGCTCTTTCTCGATGGCCTGGGCACGCTGATCCTTCTCGATGCCGTCACGGGTAAAGACTTGTACGTCAATGACCGTTCCGCGGGTGCCGGTCGGCACGCGGGAGGATGTGTCTTTCACATCCGACGCTTTTTCACCGAAGATCGCGCGCAGCAGCTTCTCTTCCGGTGTCAGCTGGGTTTCGCCCTTGGGCGTTACCTTGCCCACCAGAATGTCGCCGGGGCCCACTTCCGCACCGATGTAGACAATACCGGACTCATCCAGCTTGGACAGCGCACTCTCACCAACGTTCGGAATATCTGCGGTGATTTCTTCGCTGCCGAGCTTGGTGTCCCGGGCCACACAGGTCAGTTCCTGAATGTGGATGGTGGTCAGGCGATCTTCCTGGACCACTTTCTCGGAGATGAGGATGGAGTCCTCGAAGTTGTAACCGTTCCACGGCATGAAGGCGATACGCATGTTCTGGCCAAGGGCCAGCTCACCGAGATCCACCGACGGACCGTCAGCCAGAACGTCACCACGGGCGACCGTATCACCCTGGCGCACAATTGAACGCTGGTTGATACAGGTGTTCTGGTTCGAGCGGGTGTACTTGGTGAGGTTGTAGATATCCACACCAGCATCACCGGCCTCGGTTTCCGCGTCATTAACACGCACAACCACCCGGGCCGCGTCGACACTTTCAATCACACCACCACGACGGGCAGTCACACAGACGCCGGAGTCCTGGGCCACGGTACGCTCAACACCGGTACCGACCAACGGCACCTGTGAACGCAGGGTGGGCACCGCCTGACGCTGCATGTTCGAACCCATCAGGGCGCGGTTGGCGTCGTCGTGCTCAAGGAACGGAATCAGTGATGCCGCAACCGACACAACCTGACGCGGCGACACGTCCATGAAGTTGACGTTTTCCGGCGGCGTCACCGTGAACTCGTTCTGATGGCGAACCGTGACCAGCTCGTCGGTCAGTCGCTTGTTATCGTCCATGGCCGCGCTGGCCTGGGCGATAATGTAATTGCTTTCCTCAATCGCCGACAGGTAGACCACGTCGTCAGTGACCAGACCGTCGATCACCTTCCGGTACGGGCTCTCAAGAAAACCGTAGGAGTTGGAACGGGCGTAGGTCGCCAGCGAGTTGATCAGACCGATGTTCGGGCCTTCCGGCGTCTCGATCGGGCACACACGGCCGTAGTGGGTCGGGTGTACGTCACGGACTTCGAAGCCGGCACGCTCACGGGTCAGACCGCCAGGCCCAAGGGCCGAAATACGGCGCTTGTGAGTGACCTCGGACAGCGGGTTGTTCTGGTCCATGAACTGGGACAGCTGGCTGGAACCGAAGAATTCCTTCACCGCCGCCGCAACCGGCTTGGCGTTGATCAGATCCTGCGGCATCAGGCCTTCGCTCTCGGCCAGGCTCAGACGCTCACGAACAGCACGCTCAACCCGCACCAGGCCAACACGGAACTGGTTTTCTGCCATCTCGCCCACACAGCGGACACGACGGTTACCCAGGTTATCGATGTCGTCGACCTGACCCTGACCATTGCGGATATCGATCAGCGTTTTAAGCACGTCGATGATGTCGTCATGGGTCAGCGTGCCTTCGCCGGTGCTTTCTTCGCGGCGCAGACGGCGGTTCAGCTTCATGCGGCCGACCGCAGACAGATCGTAACGCTCCTCCGAGAAGAACAGGTTGTTGAACAGGTTCTCCGCGGACTCTTTCGTTGGCGGCTCACCCGGGCGCATCATGCGATAGATTTCCACCAGCGCCTCCAGCGGCGTGCGGGTGGGGTCAATGCGCAGGGTGTCGGACATGAACGGACCGCAGTCCAGATCGTTGGTGTACAGAGTCTCGATCTCGGTCACACCGGAATCCAGGATCTTGGTGACGATCTCTTCCGTCAGCTCACTGTTGGCCTCGACCAGCACTTCCCCGGACTTGGTGTCGATCATGTCCCGGGCCAGAACGCGGCCGTACAGGTATTCGGTCGGCACTTCCAGTTCATTGATTTTGGCTTTTTCGAGCTGCTTGATGTGACGGGCAGTGATCCGGCGGCCTTCTTCAACGATCAGGTTGCCTTTGCCGTCCTTGATATCGAATGTTGCGATATCACCACGCAGCCGGCTGGGAACCAGTTCCAGCTTGCACACTTCGGCGCCAACCGCGAACTTACTGGTCTCAAAGAACATCTCCAGCATCTGCTCGGAGGTGTATCCCAGCGCGCGCAGAAGAATGGACGCCGGCAGCTTGCGGCGACGGTCGATACGAACGAACACGCTGTCCTTCGGATCGAACTCGAAATCCAGCCAGGAGCCACGGTAAGGAATCACCCGAGCCGAATACAGCAGCTTGCCGGCTGAGTGGGTCTTGCCCTTCTCGTGATCGAAGAACACACCAGGTGAACGGTGGAGCTGGGAGACGATTACTCGCTCGGTACCGTTAATAACAAAGGTACCGTTCTCCGTCATCAGGGGCATTTCGCCCATGTAGACTTCCTGCTCTTT
>JAEPMM010000354.1 GCA_017643965.1 Marinobacter sp. | reverse complement strand
ATCCTGAATCTGCTGGCCGGCCAGGGTTTTCAGGCCGTTGTCTTTCAGCAACCGGGCACTGGCAAACCGCCAATAGAAGCGTTCGCGGGGCTCCCGGGCACCGGAAAGACCGTCTTCCATCAGTTGCATGGCCTTTGCCAGACCCTTGTTGCCCGCCATTTCACGGGCCTGATCGTAAGCCTGCTCCCAGGGACTGGCGCCACCGGGGGTACCCGCCGTGGCCGGGGCCGCGTACATCCAGTCGGCGGCCTCGGCACACAGGAACGGGGTGCCGTCGTTGAAGGTCATATCCGCCAACCGGGGCAGACGCTCAACGAACGCCATCACCGAGGCGCGAATGGCTTCGCTGCAGGCGGCGTACCCCAACGCTTCCGCCACCCGGGCGCTGAGCCAGTGGCCATCCAGCCAGAATGGGCTCACCGACAGGCTTTGCTCGATCCGTTTCCACAGGTCCATATCCGGGGCTTTCTCCAGCGTCTCCCGATACTCCGCCACCCGGTCCGCGCTGACCGCCGCCAGGTCGGTTTTTACGTCGTCACGGGAGGGTGGCACCGTGGCGATGCTCTGCCAGATGGCATGACGGCGCAGCTGATAGCCCAGAGCGGATCCCGGGTCGGTGTCCACCAGCAGATCGGCCACTTTCAGCAGGCTCTGCCGGGTGGCCCGCTCGTTGGCGGGGTCCAGAGTGAGCTCGCCCAGCGACGGCGAGGTGGCGCTGGTGGCCGGGTGATTGGCGGCAGGCGGTGTCGGCTTTGCCGCGGAGGGCTCGGCACCGGGCGCCGGTGCGGATTCCGCTTGCGCCGGCAGCTTCTCCACCGCCCGTTTGAGCTCGTACAAGCCGTCATCCGCCAGCTCGTGGTCGGCCGCTTTCTGAATCAGCTGTTCAACGGTTTGCAGGCAGAAGCCGCGGCCATCACCGACGCCCCCGTCGAAGGACAGTGAGTCCACGTTCTTGCCGGCGCGCTGCAGCATCTGGATGAACATCATCCGACGCGCCCGTTTGCCCTTGTCGCCGGGGTAGGGCCAGGCCTTCTCCCACCAGGTCTCCATCACCTGATTCAGCAGATAGAGCGACAGCGCGAAGCGCTCACCGCTGCCGCCACGCTGCAGGCTGACCAGAAAAAAACCAAGCACTTTCAGATCTTTACTTTGATCTGACAGCACGCGCAGCGACTCACTTTCCACCTTGAGCCATTCAATCTCGCTGTGAGCCAGAGAGCCCACTTTCATGATCTCGTTTTCCAGGAACTCAAGGGTGACATCGTCGCCCAGCGGCTCACCCATTCCGGACTCGCCACCTATGGGCGCCAGTACCTGTTCCACGTAGGGATGCTGTTCAACTACCTGCATTCAAAAACCTGCCTTTCGAAGTCCGAAGTCTGTTACCAGCCACACTCGGCCCGCAGCGGACCAATGGCCTGGCGAAAACCGTCCAGATCAAACATCAGTCCGTCCACCGCGGCGTGGGACGAGGTGATATTCGCATCCGTGCGGCCAGCCAGCGACTTGGCGACGCGGATGGCGGGCAACCCCCGCCCGCCACTGAGCACAAATCCGTTGTCCCGCACTCGCCACAGATCCTCACTTCCACCAAAGCCGAGCCGCAGGCGTTCCGCATCCAGCGGATCCGGCAGCATCAGCGACAGCTCGGTGATGTTGTTGTGACACTGCAACGCCAGAACCGGGCGCGGGGGCTCGGTGCCCAGTGCCGTCAGGGTCACCAGATGGCCGGCCTGGTCACCGGTATGGCTGTAAAGAGGGCCATCACTGGGGGTTCGCTCCTGCTCCTGGGCATAGGCTTGCTGCCACCGGGGCGGGCGCTCGCTCTGCGGGTCGGTGGAGACACCAGTGACGTCCATCGGTGTGCCGAAGATATCGTCGAAACAAGCCAGCCGTTCCAGTCGCTGTGGTTGCTCGGTGCACCGGTGGGCTTGCTCGAGTGGGCCAGCCAGCGCCGGTGCCACGGACAGCGCCGCGCCCATCAGCCACAAAGCCGGCAGCACCCGCCGGTAGAGACACGTTCTTATCATCATTCAGCTACCTGATACTTCAAACATTTGTGGGCCAGCGTGCGCTTGGGCAACCCGAGGCTCTCGGCGGCCTGGGCGCGATTGCCGTCGTACTGACGCAGCCGTTCGCGGATAACCGCAGCCTCGAACGCCTGGGAAGCCGCCTTGAGATCCCGTATGTCGGCAGCCGCCGGCACACCCGGTACACCGGCGGCGTCCTCTTCGGCGTAGACCATGGGGGCGGGCTCGGCGAGCAGGTCATCCAGCCGCAGTACCTCCGGCTGAATGTCGTCACCCACCGGGGTTTGCAGACACGCAAACTCGACGATGTTGCGCAGTTCCCGCACGTTGCCGGGGAAGCTGTAGCGACCCAGAGCGTGCAGGGCATGGCTGCTGATGCCCATGGGGCCGGCACCTTCGCGGGCCTGGTAATGGGCAATGAAATGACGACACAGGGCTTCCAGATCCTGAGGTCGCTCCCGCAGCGGTGTGACCCGCAGCGGGAACTGGCTCAGGCGGTAGAACAGGTCACGGCGGAAACGGCCATCTTCGATGCCTTGTTGCAACGGTTGGTGGGTGGCGGCCACCAGGCGGAAATCGGAGTGCTGTTCCTGCTGGGCGCCGAGCGGGCGGAACTGGCGGCTTTCCAGTACCCGCAGCAGTTTGGACTGCAGTGCCAGGGGCATGTCGCCAATCTCATCCAGAAACAGGGTGCCGCCATCGGCCTGCGCCAGCAGACCCTCTTTGGCTTTGTCCGCCCCGGAGAAGGCGCCTTTGGTGTGGCCGAACAGTTCGCTTTCCAGCAGGGTGTCGGGAATGGCGGCGCAGTTCACCACCACAAACGGGCCGTTGGCGCGATCGGAAAAATCGTGGATCCCTTTCGCCACCAGGTCCTTGCCGCACCCGGTTTCGCCCTGCACCAGCACCGAGAGCTGACTGCCGGCAGCGCGGATGATCTGGGCCCGCAGGTGGGTCATGTCGGCGGAGTTGCCCACCAGGCTTCCGGCAAGTTGTTCGCAACGCTGGCGCACGGTTTCCGCGTCGTGAAGATGGTCCAGTGAGCGCTTCAGCAACCGGCGCTGCCAGACCTGATCGCGGCTCTGCAACTGGCTGACCCATTGGTGGGTGAGCAGTTGCTTCAGGCCCCGGTACAACGGCATGGCGGTGATGCTGTCCCACTCGGGCTCGTCGTGGCAGAGCACGAGGATGCCGAGGGTGCGGCCGTCGTCACCTTTGATGGGTTCGAGCCAGAACGAGCGCGGGCGGTCGCTGGCATCCAGCAATGCCTGGAACCCGCTGTGATCAAGGCGGTAGCTGGCAGCACGGCTGAGCTCTCTGGGCTGACCGGTTTGCAGCACGTGGGCAAAGGGGTGGCTGAAGTCGGCACAGTCGAATTCGCCGTCCTGGTCCAGTTCGGCGCAATGGAGGGTGCGACCACTCAGGTCCAGTTCCAGCGCCCAGCAGTGGGCCAGGCCGAAGGCGTTTGCCAGCTGTCGGGTGGCGGTTTTCAGCAGGTCCGGCAGGGTATCCTGTCGGATGAGTGCTACTGCCAGGTCGATGCCGGTGTGCAGTTCCATCTGCATCCGTCCCATTCTTTCATTCCCTATCGGGTTGTTATGGAGTTCGCCGACCGCGTACCCTGCGGGGTGGCTTTCCAAAACACGCTGTGAATACATCCCTGTACGCTCCGCTGTCGTTCGCCGACCGCACACCGTGGGGTCAAGCTTTCCAAAACACGCCGTGAATACGTCCCTGTAGGCTCCGCT
>JAEPMM010000206.1 GCA_017643965.1 Marinobacter sp. | reverse complement strand
GTTTTGGACGACGCCCCGCCAACCTGCTCCGGGCCTGATCGAACTCAAGCCTAGCGGCTCCCCGCGTACCCCAATGCCTTGTCCACCAGATTGAACAGCTCACCACCTCCATGCCAGCGGTCAAAGTTCTCCAGGAACTGGTCGGTGAGGGCGCGTTTCCAGCCGATGAAATCCCCGGCCATGTGGGCGGTCATGATGACGTTTTCCATGTCCCATAACGGGTGATCTTCAGCCAGTGGTTCTTCCTCGAACACGTCCAGGCCAGCACCGGCAATCTCGCCATTGCGCAGTGCTTCAATCAGATCGTCGGTCTTGACGATGGGGCCGCGGCCAATGTTGATGAGGCGGGCATGGGGGCGCATGGCCTTGAAGGCCTTGCGGTCAAACAGGCCCTCGGTCTGGGGCGTTAACGGCGCGGCGATGACCACGTAGTCAGCCAGCGCCAGCTGCTCGAACAACTCCTCGTTGCTGTGCACGGCAATAAAGTCCGGGTCGTCATGGCGGGCCTTGCGGGCAATACCGTGGGGCTTCATGCCGATGGCGCTGACCAGGCGGCCGATCTGGCGGCCGATGGAGCCGGCGCCAACCACCAGCACCTGGTTGCCCTGGGCGCGCTCGGTATCCCGGTGCTGCCATTTGTGGTCCAGCTGCAGGCGGATCGAGCGGGGGAAGTCCTTGGCAAACATCAGAATGGTGCAGAGCACGTACTCGGCAATGGTGCGGTCGAAAATGCCGCGGGCATTGGTCACCGTGACCTTGCCTTTGGTCAGCGCCGGGAACATCAGCGCATCGACTCCGGCACTGGTGGCGTGAATCCATTGCAGCTTGTCGGCGGCGGGCCAGGCCGCTTCCAGGGCTTCGGTGCGGAAGTCGGTCACCATCATCACATCGGTGCCGGGCAGGGTGTCTTTCAGGGTCGGTTCGTCATAGGCAAACCGTACCGTGGCCCGTGCCCGCAGTGCGTCCATACCCGGAGGTTCCTGTTCACCCGGAGCTGTGAGAACGGTTACAACCGGTTTGCTGTGTTGAGTCATCTTTCCTCCGCGGACCTGTTACCTGGAATCGGGGTGCCCGTGGCTGGTTGCCAGCCGGTGTAACCCTGTCCATTACAGTCTGGTTTGCGGGGCGCGGGCGGTCAACCTGAGTTCGTCAGACAAAGGCATACGAGCGCCTCAATCCGGCAATATCAGGAGGCGTGGCATCTTTCTGAGGTTATGTCTTGTACGCCCCCTCCATACTGGCTAACCTGCAGGAGTAGCTTCTTTTTTGCGCTGTTCGCAGGAGGTAGATTTATGGCAGAAGCCGCCAACAACGACACTGGCCAGACCAAGCCGAGAAAGGTGAAATACCGCAACTCCAAGGCCAGTTGGAACCCTGCCATGCAAGCCGTGCCGGTACCCGGCATTCGGCGCATGGTGAATATGGCGGCGACCATGAAGGATGTGATTCATCTTTCCATCGGTCAGCCAGACCTGCCGACACCCAAGCACGTCATCGATGCCTATGTGGACGCCCTGCATGCCGGGCAGACAGGCTACACCATGGACGCCGGCCTGCCGGAGCTGCTGGTGGCGCTGCGGGATTACTACGGCAAGCGCTACAACCGCAAGCTGACTCGCGACAATATCCTGATCACCAGCGGTGCAACCGAGGCCATGTATCTGGCGATCTCCGCCACGTCGGCGCCAGGCCGTCAGTTTATTGTGACCGATCCCTCGTTCCTGCTGTACGCACCGCTGATCCGGATGAACGGTGGCGAAGTCAAGTTTGTACCTACTCACGCCGAGAACAACCATCAGCTCGATCCGGACGAAGTCATCCGGGCCATGGGCCCGCGCACCTTCGCGCTGATTCTGAATAACCCTAATAACCCGACCGGTGCGGTCTACCCCCGCAGCACGGTGGAAACCATTCTCGAGGAATGCGCCTACCGTGGCATTCAGGTTTACGCGGACGAGGTCTACGACCACCTGATTTTTGATGACGAGGACTTTGCCAGTGTTCTCAACTGCTCGATGGATCTGGACAACATCATGTGCATCAGCAGTTTTTCGAAAACCTACAGCATGGCCGGGCTGAGAGTCGGCTGGGTGATCGCCAGCCAGGCCGCCATCAAGTCCTTGCGGCGCTTTCACATGTTCACCACGTCGGTGGCCAATACCCCCTCACAGTTTGCCGGCGTAGCGGCACTGACCGGTGACCAGCAATGTGTCAAAGACATGGTCGACATCTATCGCGAGCGTCGCGACAAGGTGGTCGAACTGATTGAACAGACACCGCACCTGACCGGGTACAAGCCCGGCGGTGCCTTTTTCGCGTTTCCGGACCTGCCGCGTCATGTCGACGGTTCCGATCTGGCACTGCGCATGCTCAAGGAAACCGGGGTATGCATGGTGCCGGGTGACGCCTTTGGTGAACACTGTACCAACGCCGTGCGCATCAGTTTTTCCACCACCTGTGAGAAGCTTGAAGAAGCGTTTGATCGGGTGATTCCCTGGATGGCGAAACAACAGTTCTGAGGTGGACATGTCAGCCCTGGACTCGGTTCTGATTCAATGCCCGTACTGCTGGGAGACGCTGGATATCAGCGTCGATCCCTCGGTGCAGGCGGAACAGGAATACGTGGAAGACTGCCAGGTCTGCTGTCAGCCCATTTTGCTGAAGGTGTGGATGGATGACGACCTGACACCTCACGTGGAAGCCTGTGCGGAAAACAGCTAGGGGCTTCCTGACAAATCCTTAACCTACCTGATCGTCGGGATGGCATAGTCTACCCCTCTCGAATTCGTGTTCACTCCGGAGAAATGTGCATGTTCGCCAAGCGGTCCTCTGTTTTATCGGCCTTGATGGTACTGGCCGTCACCCTGATCAGTGGCTGTGCCACGTTGTCCCCGTATTCCATCTCGGAGGGTGAGCTGGAACGGCACCTTCAGGATGCGGTGGCCACCTTTGACCGGGATCAGTTGCAGAGCGGTTCACCTCTGAGCCTCAGCCTTAATAATGCCGACATCACTCTGGGGCCGGACGGTCGTGATGTTGCCGTGATTGATCTCGGCGGGCAGGTGGCACTCAATGCCCTGATGACCAAGCTCCCGGTCGACATTTCCCTGAAAGTCGAGGGCGCGCCGGTCTATGACGCCAAGGAAAAGGCCGTCTACATTCGCCGTCTGCAGCTGCTTGATAGCAGCATCGACTCGCCGTTCTTCAAGGGCGACCTCAAGCCGGTCACCGACACGGTGATGCGGGCGGTGGCGCAAATGCTGGAGACCATGCCGGTGTACCGTCTCGACGAGACCGACTTCGCCCAACGGATGTTCGGCATGGTACCGATGGATGTGCGGGTCGCCCCCGGGCGACTGGAATTTGTGATGTCTGAATAATCCCCGTGCCACCTGGCCCGGGGGTTTGCGGGTCAGGCCAGGCGATGGCAGATTGCATCGCCGATCTCGCGGGTTCCCCGCTGGGCGCCGGCATTCTCCGCCAGGTCAGCGGCTACCGCCTCAAACAGCGCCTTGCCAGCGGCGGCCACGGCCGGGTCCTTGCGGCCGAGCCAATCCAGCATACGGGCGGTGGTAAACAGCATGGCGGTGGGATCCGCCAGACCCTGGCCGGCAATATCCGGCGCGCTGCCATGGGTGGGTTCGAACATTGAGGGCATGTCCGGATCGGTCGGGTTCAGATTGCACGACGGTGCAACGCCCATGCCCCCGGACAGCACTGCTGCCAGATCGGTCAGGATGTCGCCCTGCAGGTTGCTGGCCACCACCACATCAAACGCCCAGGGGCTTTGCACAAACTTCATACAGGCCGCATCAACCAGCTCGTGGTGGGTTGCCACGTCC
Source organism: Marinobacter sp. (assembly GCA_017643965.1). Taxonomy (GTDB): domain Bacteria; phylum Pseudomonadota; class Gammaproteobacteria; order Pseudomonadales; family Oleiphilaceae; genus Marinobacter. Next base: position 2,397 of record JAEPMM010000206.1, on the reverse strand, counting down.
GGATACTCCTGACTGATCTGCTCAAACGCCTCGGTGTACATGTCACCCCAGTAACGCAACGCATTGCGCTTGGTGACTAGGCACACCTGGCTGTTGCAGGAGCGGCCATCGAGGGTTCGGAACTGGCGAGGGCGGTCCTGCTGTGACCGTTCGCCGGCCCGCCGGCGCGCCTGCTCGAAGCCGTAACGGATAATGCGGTCGGTGGCGCGGCGGGTAAACACCTCCATTTGCGTGGCGACTTCGTCCGGCGTGCCTTTGCGCAGGCGACCACCCTGGCTGACGTATTCGCCCTCACTGTTTTCACGAATCACCAGCATGTCGATGTCTTTGGCACGCTCATCGGCGAGATACTGCCGCGCGCCGGGCAGCAAACGCGCAGGTCGCTCGCAGACCCACTGGTCAAAACCCTTGCGCATGTCCAGCAACGGTGCGAGGGATATGCTGTCCGGCAGCAGATAGCGTTGCGGGTCATCCAGCGGGCCCGGGTCGCCGAGGGCGCCGAGAAGGATGGCGTCGAACGCCTTGAGCTGGTCCAGTGCATCTTGCGGCATGGACTCACCATGCTCCTCATGCCAGGCGTGGGAGGGCCAGGGAAAGCGCGTCCACTCCAGGGCGAGGTTGTGCCTGGCCCGAAGGGTTTCCAGGCAGCGCACTGCCTCGGCGACCACTTCCGGGCCGATACCATCCCCGGGGGTGACTGCGATTCGCGATTTCTGGGCCATTCCACAAACTCCTGTTGGCGTGATCATCGTCGTGCACTGTATGTGTCAGTGTAGTCATGTGAATTGCGGATGCCAGAGCTTTACGTTATTGATCTTTTACCGGGGCGCGCTGCGCGGCTATAGTGGAAACGGGGTATCGGTTTCAAATGCAGTTTGCCCGGCTTTGGGCAATGAAGGAGTGTCAGTGAATCAGCCAGCCGTCCTGTTTGATGAGTCCCATTGTGAGCAATGTGCGTGTGGCGAGGGGTTGGACTTCTCCTTCTCGTTCGCCTTCCAGCCCATCGTGGATGTCACCACCAGAACGGTCTTTGCCTATGAGGCGCTGGTGCGGGGGCTCCAGGGCGAGGGGGCCCTGAGCGTACTGCAGCGGGTCAATGAGCATAACCGCTACTCGTTCGACCAGATCTGCCGCGTTAAAGCGGTCAAGCTGGCGGCAAGGCTCGGCATGGAGCCGAAGCTCAGTATCAATTTCATGCCCAATGCGGTGTATCAGGCGGAGTATTGCATCAGGACCACGCTGGCCGCGGCAGAAACCTATAACTTCGACACCTCGAAGATCATATTTGAAGTGATCGAGGACGAGGAACTGGTCTCGGTGGAGCATCTCGCCTCCATCATCGCGGCGTACAAGAAGATGGGGTTCAGTACGGCCATTGACGATTCCGGTGCCGGCTACTCCCGGTACAACATCATGATGGCCAGCCCCCCGGATGTGTTGGAACTGGATATGGCCCTGGTGCGTAATATCGATCGTGAGCCGAACAAGCAGTCCGTTGTGGCGGGCATCATCACCATGATGAGCATGCTCGGTGGTAGAATCATCGCGGAAGGCGTGGAAACCGAGAACGAATACGCTTGGCTGCGGTCTCAGGGTATTGCGCTGTTTCAGGGCTATCTGTGTGCCCGCCCGGCATTCGAAGCCCTTCCAGAACCCTATTTTCCGGATTGACTGACATCGAGGTCTCATCTTGCTCTATCGTGTAATCACCGTCGTTGGCGGACTGGTCTTTGTTATCGTCCTGTTTGGCCTGATCTGGTTTTTCTGTAAGCAGTTTCTGTTGCGTCAGGGCGTGAGCGAGGGTGTGTCTGACCGGGCCACCGTGCTGGCCACCTGGACATTTGCCGGTATCAGTGTGGGCATGATCTTCGCGGTGGTGGGGGCGTTTGTGCTTGGGCCCTTTGCTTTCTACCGCACGCTTCAGGGGCAGGATGTTGCGGTATCCGGTGGCGCTGCCATCTGGTGGGGCTTTGGCATTGTGGCCCTGTCCCTGGGCATCACCGCTGCCGGTTTCCTCGGGTTTCTGGCTCTGGTCGGCGCCTACTGAGCCATCGCCTACGCGATCTGGCTCAGCTGGTCACGGAACCAGATCAGTGCGGGCTCCCGCTCGTAGGCCTTGTGCCAATACAGATGCACGTCCAGATCCGGCAGGTCCGCCGGTGGTGTCATAATGCGGATGTTTGCCCGCTCCGCAATGATGCGGGCATAGGTCTCGGGCATGGTTAACAGCAGATCCGTGCTCTCAACCACGCGGCAGGCCGCGTAATAATGCTGGCAGCGCAGGCGTATGTGACGCTGCACGCCCAGCCGGGACAGTTCAAAATCCTCGATGCCCGGTCCTTCCGTGCGTGACGACACCAGCACATGGCGCGCAGCAATGTACCGCTCCATGGTCAT
>JAEPMM010000088.1 GCA_017643965.1 Marinobacter sp. | reverse complement strand
GTCAACGCTTCCAGAGTCGCCGAGACTTCGTTCGGTGGGCCTGAATAAAATTCCGGATCAGAAATGGTCGCCTGCAAAGCAGCCACTTCGTTCTCCAGAGCCTCAATTTTGCCCGGTAATTCCTCAAGCTCAAGCTTAAGCTTGTAACTGAGTTTAACCGGTTTCGTTTTTGTGGATTCCGCCACAGCTACGGACTTTTTCTGCGGCGGTTTCGCGCTTGTTTCAGCACTGGGCGCGGGTTCCGCTTGGGTATTCTTGCGTGGCGGAGCCGCTATCTGTTCCGCCGGGAAGGCGCCACCCTGACGCCGCCAGTCGCTGTAGCCGCCCACATACTCTCTCACGGCACCACTGCCATCCAGGAAGATGGTGTCGGTGACAACGTTGTCCAGAAACTCCCGGTCGTGACTGATCACAATCACGGTGCCCTTGAATTCCACCAACTGGGCCTCCAGCAATTCCAGGGTTTCCACATCCAGATCGTTGGTGGGCTCGTCGAGCACCAGAATATTGGCGGGCTTGCTGAACAGCTTGGCCAGTAACAGCCGTGCCCGTTCGCCGCCGGAAAACACGCTTACCGGTGAACGGGCCCGCTGTGGGCTGAACAGGAACTCCTGCAGATAGCCCAGTACGTGCTTGCTCTGGCCGTTGATTTCAATGAACTCACGACCCTCTGACAAGTTGTCCAGGGCATTGCGCTCAAGGTCCAGCTCACCGCGCAACTGATCGAAATACGCCACTTCCAGATTGGTCCCGAGCCGGATACTGCCCTCTGTCGGCTCCAGATCGCCCAGCAACAGACGAACCAGAGTGGTTTTACCGGTGCCGTTCTCCCCCACCAGGCCGATCTTGTCGCCCCGCAGAATCGTCAGGTTGATGTCGCTCAGCACTGGCGTGCCATCCGGGTAGCGGAACCCGGCCTCTTTCGCTTCAACCACCAGCTTGCCGGAGCGCGCCGCATCCTCAACCACAAAACTGGCGGTTCCACCACGTACCCGCCGCTGACGATGCTCTTCGCGCATGGCCTTGAGGGCGCGAACCCGCCCCATGTTTCGGGTCCGTCGCGCCTTGATGCCCTGTCGAATCCACACCTCTTCCTGCTTGAGGCGCTTGTCGAACAGCGCATTCTGTCGCTCCTCTTCCTCAAGCGCTTTTTCCTTGAGTTCGAGATATTTGTCGTAACTCGCTGAAAAACTGACCAACTTACCCCGATCCAGCTCCACAACCCGGGTCGCCATTTTCCGAATAAAGGCCCGGTCGTGACTGACGAACAACATGGCACCGCGAAACTGACCGAGCGCCTCTTCCAGCCAGGCGATGGCAGGGACATCCAGGTGGTTGGTGGGCTCGTCCAGCAACAGGATGTCGGGCTCCGCAACCAGCGCCTTTGCCAGCAGAACACGGCGTTGCCAGCCACCAGAGAGGGTGTTCAGGCGCTGTTCAGGATCAATGCGGTACTGTGCAAGTATGGCGGTGACCTTCTGATCCAGACGCCAGCCATCCAACGCTTCCAGCCGCTCCTGCACTTTCATCATTTCATCAAGACTGGCCTCGTCGGCATTCTGCGACAGCGCGTGAAAGCGGCTAAGCAGCTCCCCCGTTTCCGGGAAGGCACTGGCAACTGCCTCATAGGCCGTGCGGGTGTCGGTTGCCGGCAGGTTCTGTGGCAAAACCGCCAGTACGGCGCCCTCATCCAGACGCACTACCCCGCCATCGGGTGTCACTTCGCCGCTGACAATCTTCAGCAGCGTTGATTTCCCCTCCCCGTTACGACCCAGAAGGCAGACACGCTCTCCTGCTTCGATATTGAGCGAGGCCTGGTCCAGCAATGGCTGCATACCAAAAGCCAGGGAAATGGCATCCAGCGTTAACAATGGCACCTGTTGTTACTCCGTGGTTCTGTGAATGACCGGATCGCCGACATGGATCCGACCCGGCGTTTCGTGAATCCCATTCATACCGAAGATGACACCATCTTCAGTACGCCTGTATTGCCCCAGGGTTCGAAGGGGTTGAAGACTGGCCGCTTTGATGCCTGTCAACGGATCAACCGTTGTCATCACACAGCGGGAACACGGTTTGACCAGACTGAACCGCTGATCCGCAATCTGCAGCTCATGCCAATGATCTTCCTGCCACGCGCCCGCGCCCTCAATCACAATGTTGGGACGAAAGCGGGTCATCTCCACTGGAGCTTCCAGGCGGGTGTTGAGTTCCTCGAGAGACGACAGATTGGTCACCAGCAGCGGAAATCCATCGGCGAAACCCACCCGCCGCATTTCCGTCACCCGACCGGCATCAACCCGGCGAAAGGTTTCATCCGGCATGTAGACAAACCGGAGGTCGGTACCGCAAAACCGGCTCAGCGCGGCGGAGGCAGCCGGGGCGCCCGACACGACTTTTACCCAGTCCTGCCAGACCCGCACGCGCGCCTCATCAGCGCTGGCTCGCAACGGAAACCTGCCCTCACCGGGGATGGTTACGGTAACACAATCACCGTCCATGGATGTCGCCACCATCGCCAACTCGGGGTGATCGCGCTGGGTCACAAACTGGCGCTCGGCATCAACAATCATCCAGCGGCGATCTCCTTGCGGGCCGAAGTCATCGAGGCTGAATGAGGACACAGGAATACCGGCAAGGGACTTGACCGGATACAGGTACAGGGCATGAACGCGCACGTTAGCTCCCACGGCTGGCAGAATAGAAATGCAAGGCCAGAGAGTATACCCGAGTTGACCGGGAAGCGCGGAAAACGGAGGGCCCGAAACGAAGAAACCCGGCCGTTTCAAGGGCCGGGTTTCCGGAATCTGGAGCGGGAAACGAGATTCGAACTCGCGACCCCAACCTTGGCAAGGTTGTGCTCTACCAACTGAGCTATTCCCGCACTTCGCTGCTGGCTTGATGCCGACAACGGAGGCGTATTCTACGGATTCACTGGCGGCCGTCAACCACTTTTTTACATGTTTTTGACGGCGTGCTGAAACCGTGATCAGGTCCGGCTGGCGCCTTGCTCAGACGCACTGGCCATCCGCCCTGTATCACAATTCAGGTAGCCGGAAGACTGCAACCATTCCTGGTCGGGATAGTACTTGAACACCAACTGCCCACCTTTGAGGTGATCAACCACCTGCCTGACCACCTGCTGGTCAACGGCGGGGCAGCCATGGCTCCGGCCAATGCGTCCGTAATCCTTTACCCAGGTGTCGTTCACATAGTCGGCCCCGTGGATCACGATGGCACGCTGACGCGCCAGATCGTTGATACCGGGCTCCAGGCCGTCCAGTCGGAGTGAATAACCGTGTTTACCCCGGTAGGATTCACTGGCCCGGAACAAGCCGATGCTGGACTGGTGGCTGCCCTCCACGTTCGAAAATGCGTTGGACTCCAGAGTGCCGGAATTCTTGCCATGGGCCACCAGATCCTGCAGCACCAGTTCGCCGGTCTGCAGATCGAAAATCCAGAGCCGCTCGACACTGGACGGCAGGGAAAAATCGATCACCGCGAGCCTGGCCGGCATCTCGACCCCGTTACGCACAGCGCAGGCGGACGCTCTCAGTGCATTCTGAAGAACATCCGTATTCAGCGTGGGTGCGACACTCGATAGCCGAGAAAAAAGCGATGGGTCAAAGGCAGAGGCGGTGGTTAGCGCCGGAAGGGCGAGCATGATGGCCACCGCAGTGGCCCGGAAAACGCCGTATTTTGAGTGTTTACGTTTCAGCATTCCGTCGATCCTGTCAGTCCAGCTCAACAAATGGTCAGCGGGCATCAGCCCGAGCCTGAGCTCAAGTATCGGCTATTCTAACAGGGAAATTCGCGACGCTCGTCATGTTGTACATTGTTTATACAATTCAGCACACAAGCGCACATCAGACGGCGAGCACCAGACCAACGATCCTTCGCACGGCCTCCTCCAGCGCTTCCGGATTGGCTGCCTGCCGATTCAGCAAATGGTCATAACCCAGGCCCAGTACCACACTCACCAGAAGCGAGGCATCCCGTGTTGGCGCCGGCGAGTCCAGACGCTGCAGAATCTGCTCGAGGCCGGCAACCCACACATTGCGGTACGTCCGGGCGAGTCCGGCGAGCTGGTCGTCTCGCAGGGATTCCATCAGGAACACCTGCTCCGCCAGCATTTGCTCCCGGCGCTGAGCAAATTGTTGATCCAGATAGGCTGTCGCGATAGCGCTCAGTCGCGATGCCAGGGCCTCTCGACCGGCCCCACCGCGCACCAGGGCCTCTGGCGGCATGTTGTCGAGCACCAGATTAACAGTGTCGTAAAAACACCCCAGTTCCTCGCGGGCCCGCTCCGCAAACAGCATGAAGGCGTCGCTGATGAGTTCGTCAATGTCGCGGAAGTAATACGTGGTCGCGGCCAGCGGCACCTTGGCCTCGCGGGCGACTGCCCGGTGCTTGATACCCCGAAGGCCCTCGCGCGCAGCAATGCGCAGCGTCGCCTCGAGAATCTGTAAACGCCGGTGTTCGCTTTTCGCTCTCGCAGCCTTGCGGCCATTGTACTGAATGGATTCCCGAAACGAGCGTTCTTCCGGCAGCTCCTGTGAATTCCATACGTTGATGGTTTGCGCTTGCCCCATGGCCCCTGTCCTGTTTCGTCGCCTTCGCATCCGACGCATTGCCGGACACCTTGCCGGTCCGCCCGGAGTTATTGTTATGTTTTGTAAATGATGACGGAAACGGAGGCCTGAAACCTTGACGGGTTCGGCAGTTTTCACCTTCTGGGGCGGGAATCAGCGCAATGCGTCAGGCACTACTGACCAAAACGCCGCCCCTGCTCCAGGTAACGCAGCTCATCGGGGGTTGAGGGGCGTTTGAGGGCCGAGTTGCGATGGGGAAAACGGCCGAATTCGCACACTATTTCCCGATGATCGCGGGCCGCCTGCAGGAAGCTTTGCATGAAATCACCCACCAGGCCCGCCGTCGAGGCTGCCAGCTGCTCGTAACACTCGAGCGAAAGGTCCTGGTCAGCGCGGCGCTCCGAGTGCTCCAGCGGCATATACAGAAAGGCCCGTTGCACCGGGGGCAACATCATGTCCTGCCCTTTTTCCATGGCCTGCCGGGTCAGGCTGCGGGCAAGACGGTCGTGCTCGAAAGCCAGGGCGCTGCCACGGAAAATATTGCGGGTGAACTGATCCAGCAGCAGGATTTCAGCCAGCACCCCGCCGGGATGTTTTCGCCAGTGGTTCAGACCGCCTTCGGATGCAAACAGCACCAGCGACAGAAACCGGTGGCGGATCTCCTGATCGAACCGTCGGTCCGCGCGGAACCAGCGGTTGCGGTGGTCGCGGTCCGGCAGTCCGTCGCCGTCAAGTTCACCGAACCAGAAATCCAGAATGTCTTTCCAATCGAACATACCGGGGTATCCTGACCTGCAGAGTTTGGGGATTCACGGGCTCCGGCCCGTGGCCTATGGGTTACACTTTATGAAAAACGTCTACGATAACAAGCTACAGATTGTTCACAGGAGCCCACATGGCCGAAACGCACCGCATCATCCTCCTCGCACACGGCAGCAGCGATGCCCGCTGGTGCGAGACGTTCGAAAAACTGGCCGCGCCAACCGTTGAGTCGGTGCCCGGAGCGCGTGTTGCCTATATGGAGCTCGCCGAGCCCTCTCTTGAGCAGATCGTGGAGGAAGGGATTCAGGAGGGCGTGCGGCATTTCCGGGTTGTCCCCCTCTTTCTTGCCGCAGGGCGACATCTGCGCAAGGATGTACCCGCCATGATCGACGCACTGGAAAAGACCCATGGCGTGTCGATTCACCTGGCGCCACCCATTGGAGAAAATCCGCAACTTGGTGACGCCATTCGCGATGTTGTAGAGCAGGAACTGGCAAAATAATTCCCGGTGACACAAAACCGGGATCAGGGAGAGGGAGCTATCCAATGAGCAAACGCATTCTTGTCACCGGCGGCACCGGCTTCATTGGTCAGGTCCTGTGCCCGAAACTCAACGCCAAAGGTCACAGCCTGACCGTACTGAGCCGCCGCCCGGAAAATGACGTGCGGGCGATCTGTGGTCGTGTCGAAACGGTATCGGATCTGGCCTTACTGAAAGACCACCCCGGCTTTGACGCGATCATCAACCTGGCCGGTGAAGGCATTGCCGACAAGCGCTGGTCGGAACAACGCAAGCAGGCACTCAGAAGCAGCCGCATCGGCCTGACTCGTGACCTGGTCAACGTGGTCAGAAGCTGGGCGACCAGGCCGACGGTTATGGTCTCCGGTTCGGCGGTGGGGTTTTACGGCGACCAGGGCGATGCCCGGGTAACCGAGGCGACATCGCCCAATGACGAATTTACGCACCGCCTCTGCCGCGACTGGGAAGCAGAAGCACTGAAGCTGGAACACGACGGGGTGCGGGTATGCCTGTCGAGAACCGGCGTGGTAGCGGGTTCCGGCGGCGGCTTCCTGCAGCGGATGGTGCTGCCTTTTCGTCTCGGCCTGGGTGGAAGACTGGGTTCCGGCAGGCAGTTCATGCCTTGGGTGCACCGCGATGACGTTGTCGCCGCGCTGATGTTCATGCTCGAATCAGAGCAGGCCTCTGGCCCCTACAACGTAGTCAGCCCCAACCCGGTGACCAACCGGGAGTTCACCCGTTGCCTGGCGAAGGCGGTCCATCGACCGGCGCTTTTCCCGGCGCCAGAGCCTGTCTTGAAGCTGGCTCTCGGCGAGATGGCCCGGCTACTTCTGACCGGTCAACAAGCCGTCCCGGAGCGGCTGCAACAGCAGGGGTTCCAGTTCACTCATCCACAACTGCAGGAAGCCCTGGAGAGTTGCGTCCGGTGATCAAGCGACGGCTGCTGCGGCCTGTTCTTGCTGTCAGCCTGGCCATGGCGTTGTGGCCCGGCCAGGCTGCGGCCGAAGGCCGCGCTCACAGCTTCGAAAGCTGCAGTCTGATTGCCGCTGAATACCTGACGGTGCTGCAGCTGGCGTCCCGTGGGCTCGATGCAGCCGCGCTGAAAGCGTCGCTACCTGACATCAGCGCCGGGGCCGGGCAACGGGTCGACAGCCTCCTCGCCCTGTCTCGCGAGGAAGGGTTGGTTGACACCCATTCACGGGTTCACTCGGAATACGTCGCCTGCGCCCGCCGGGTCTTCACTCGGGTCGGAATGCCAGCAGCCGGAACCCGGGACAGCGCTTTCCACTTCTGCGCCGGCGAAAACCGGGTTCGCTACGAAATCACGCTGGCGGCCGTTATGGAAGCACCGGTGGAAGACGTCAAACGAAGCCTCAAGCCTCAGCACCATGCTGTCGCCGCAGGGATTTATCGCACTTTCGAAGCCGAGGGTCCGCTGGTGACCTTCGATCATCTCGCCGGGGAACTGAAGCATTGCCTGAACAACCCCGGGGTCTGATTTTTTTCAAAAAAACTGTTTGACAGAGAAAACCTCGTTACTTAATATACGCGCCACCTCGACGAGGCAAGTCAGTAAGAACGTTGCGTCCCCTTCGTCTAGTGGCCTAGGACTCCGCCCTTTCACGGCGGCAACAGGGGTTCGAACCCCCTAGGGGACGCCAATTTTCTCTCTGTCAGACCGGTTTTCCGGTCGGGTTCCGGGGAACCTTTCCCTGACCTTCTCTCTGATGCTTCGCATCTCGCATGACGAACACGCCCACCGCAACCAGAAAGCCGATCATCAACAATACTGTTGCAATACCGGCAAATACCACCGCGTCCATATACATAGCCTGATCTCCACCTTCGTTTTGTCTGACGGTTATCAGATTACGCCTGCGGCGTTTCCGCCGTATTGACCTGCATCAAACTGCCCGCTCGGGACGCGGCGTTCAAAAGCCGGAACCGGCCCACATTTCTCTCGATTTTTCCGTTATTTGCACAGCACTTGAAAGGAACTGCTGCTATAGTCCTGAAAGTAAACAACTCTCCGTTCCTCGTCTAACTGTTCAGGGTGGCTGAAGTAGCGGCATGCAGAAACTGTCGACACGTCTTCAACGTTTCCGGACGGGGTCTCCCCTTTCGTTCCGGCTGCTTGCCTGGATACTGCTGTTCAGCTCGCTGTTCACCCTGATTGCCTCCGCCATCCAGTTGTACTCCGATTACCGCAAGGACCTGCTGCAGATCGACAACCGCATGCTGGTGGTAGAAACGGGCTACGCCTCCAGTCTGGCCCGCAGCCTATGGGCACTGGACCAGAAGCTTCTGCAAACGCAGATGGAGGGCATACTCAGCATGCCGGACGTGGTCCACCTCAGGCTGCGAATCGAGCCCGATTCCGAACTGGTGATGGGCGATATCCCCCGTGAGGCCAAAACCATCTCCCACAGCTTCGAACTGATTCATCGCGGCGATGAAATGTTCAAGCTCGGGGAACTGACCGTCACCGCGGACCTGAATCGCGTATATACCGACATGCAGCGCAAGGTCGGCTTCATTCTCGTCACCCAGTTCTTCAAAACCTTTCTGGTGTCCATCCTGATCATCTGGATCTTCCAGTACTTTGTGACCCGGCATTTGTCGGCCATGGCCAATTACGCCCGTGAATTTTCACTGACCAACCCCACCAACCCGTTGCGGCTCGACCGGCCCGACACCCCGCGCAATCGCCGGGACGAACTGGCTCAGGTCACCGATGCCATCAATCACATGCGGGAGCGATTGAATGAGGATGTGGCAAGGCAGGAACGGGATGCGGCGGAAATACGCAAATTCTCCAAGGCCATTGAACAGAGCCCGTCGTCGGTACTGATCTGCGACCGCCAGTGGCGGATCGAATTTGCCAACCAGAAATTTACCCAACTGACGGGTTATGACGCCGGCACGATTCTCGGCAAGCACCCCGGGGCCTTGTCAGAGAACGCCATGGAGCACCGGGAAACCCGCAATCTGTGGCAATCCATCCGCCTGCAGGTTCAGCGCGTGGGCGTCTGGCAGGGTGAGGTGAACAGCGTCAGGCGGAACGGAGAACGTTTCTGGGAGCAGCTGATCGTCACGCCCATCAAGAATTCCAGCGGCGAGGCCACCGGCTACCTGATTCTCGGTGAGGACATCAGCATCCGCAAGCGCTATGAGCAGCAGCTGTTGCGGCAGGCCAATTACGACATTCTGACCGGCCTGCCCAATCGCATGCTGGCGCTGGACCGCCTGAAACTGGCGCTGGCCCAGGCACGGCGGGAAAGTTCGCTGGTCGGGGTAATGTTTCTCGACCTGGACAACTTCAAGCATATCAACGACACCCTCGGCCACGATGCCGGCGATAACCTGTTGATTGAGGCCGCCCGCCGCATCTCCAGCTGCCTGCGGGGCACCAGCACCGTGGCACGACTGGGGGGCGATGAATTCCTGGTGATCCTGCCTGGCCTGGCAGGACCGGAGGCCACCTCCCAGGTAGCGGAACGCATCCTGAAAACCTTTGAGCCCGCCTATCTGCTCAATGGCCAGGAAGTGTTCGTCACTACCAGTATCGGGATCGCCATGTTCCCGACCGATTCCGATAACAGCGGCACCCTGCTCCAGCACGCGGACGCTGCCATGTACCAGGCCAAACACAAGGGCAAGAGCTCCTTCGCCCACTTTGCGCCGGAGATGACCGAAGTCTCCCACGAGCGACTGCAAATGGAATCCAGGATGCGACGGGCCCTGGAACTGAACGAGTTCGAGCTGTATTTTCAGCCGATTGTCCACACCGACACCGGCGCCCTGTGCAGCGCCGAAGCCCTGCTGCGCTGGAACAACCCCACCATGGGCATGGTGATGCCGGACCGTTTCATCCCGCTGGCCGAGGAAACCGGCCTGATCATACCGATTGGCGAATGGGTGCTGCAGGAGGCCTGCAAGAAAGCGGTGCAGTGGCGGAAAATTACCGGCACCGATATTGGCGTGTCGGTAAACGTATCGCCGCGCCAGTTCCGCGATCAGGGCTTCACCGCCGCCGTCATGGACGCCCTGCACAGCAGTGGCCTGGCCCCGGAAAAGCTGGAGTTGGAAAT
>JAEPMM010000330.1 GCA_017643965.1 Marinobacter sp. | reverse complement strand
TTGAGAATGCCCTGGGCCATGACCGCCCGGTCGCCACCCTGCTGACCCCGGTGCTGGTGGACAAGAACGACCCCGCCTTCAGCAAACCCACAAAATTCGTCGGACCGGTGTATGACCAGCAAGAGGCCGAAAGCCGCGCCAAAGCGGCCGGCTGGCACATTGCTCAGGACGGCGACAAATGGCGGCGAGTGGTGCCCTCGCCCAAACCCCTGGAAATCCCCGACCTGCGAGTGCTGCAATTGCTGCTGGAGCAGGGCGTTGTAGTGATCTGTGCCGGGGGCGGCGGCATTCCCGTTCTTCGCCGGGACGATGGCAGCATGATCGGCGTGGAAGCGGTGATCGACAAAGACGCCGCCAGCGCGCTGCTGGCTCGCCAGCTGGGGGCTGACGCCTTGATGCTGCTCACCGATGTGGACGCCATCTACCGCGATTTCGGCAAGGACACTGCCGCCGCCATCCATGAGCTGACACTCGCGGAAGCCCGCAAGCTGGAACTTCCAGCCGGGTCCATGGGCCCAAAACTGGCGGCGGCGGCAGGATTCTCGGAAAGTGGTGGCTTCAGCGGTATCGGACGGCTCGAGGATGCACGGGAGATCCTCAATTTCCGGGCTGGCACCCGTATTCGGTGTTAATGTTGAGGTAGAGATTCTCAGGAGCGCTACATGAAATGAAAGAGATAACCACCAATCATGATCCGGCTGAGCTGCGTCAGATGCTGGATTATCTCGGCATTGCAGCGTTCGTGATTGATGTGGTGGCCAATGACGAGTTCAGGCAGGCAGCCATCAATGCCCGTCACGAGAAGATCAGCGGCATGAACCACGCCGAGGTCGCCGGGCGAAGTGTAGATGAACTGCTCTCGCCTGAGATGGCCGCCAGGGTGAAGGCCAACTACCGACGCTGCGTGGAGTCCAAAGCCACGACCGATTACCGGGAGGCACTGGAGCTTCCCGCCGGCCTGACTTTCTGGCAAACAACCCTGATGCCGTTTTTTGACCAGAACGGCCAGGTAATGCGCTTGCTTGGCACCGCCCATGAAATCAGTGACCAGGCGAATCTGGAACTGGAGGCGCGTTACCAATCCACAGTGATGAGCGCCTATTTGGATGAATCCTCCGATGGCATTCTGGTGGTCGACAGTCAGAACCGGATCAAAACATGGAACCGGCGCTTCCTGGAGCTATGGGACATCCCCGAAGCGGTTATGAAAGCGCGAGACGGCGAGGCCGCGCTGGCCGCAGTGACGGCGCAACTGGAAGACCCCGACACCTTTGTAAAACGCGTCAAAGAGCTCTACATCGCACTCGACGAAGAGGAACACGGCGTCCGTATCCGCATGCGTGACGGGCGGATACTGGAGCGCTATTCCAGAGGATTACATGGCCCCGAGCATGCCTATTGGGGACGAATCTGGTTTTACCGGGACATTACCGAATCTCAGCGCATGACTGAGGAGCTTCTGCGCATGTCACGTACCGACCCCCTTACCGGCATCGCCAACCGGCGCGTTCTGATGGAGGTGCTGGAGGACGAGTACAACCGGGCAAAGCGCTACGGGCATCACTTCAGTATCCTGATTCTGGATCTGGATCACTTCAAGCAGATCAACGACCGCCATGGCCACACGACTGGCGATGCTGTGCTGCGGGAGTTTTCGCGGATCGTCGCATTGGAGATTCGCGCCAGCGACTGTTTTGCACGACTGGGTGGCGAGGAATTCGCCATCCTGTTGCCACAAAGCGATCTGCACTCAGCCCGTGAGCTGGCTGAGCGGGTGCGACGCGTGGTGACAACGCTGACGGTCAGTGGCCCACAAGGTACGTTCGGACTTACCGTGAGCATTGGCGTGGCCTCCCTGGCCGCAAACGACGACAACCCGGAAGCGTTGTTCAACCGCGCAGATCGATGCCTTTATGCGGCGAAGTCCAAAGGCCGCAATCGGGTGTGCCCCGAGTCCGATACGGACGATTGCGAGCGCGTGACACCAGAGCTCTGACCACACTGCTCCCTGGCAAATCAGGCCTTCTACTAGCAGTTCCCGCAACAAAAGTGGTGGGCGCCGACCCCGTGAACTAGCTTGAAGTATGTCATGTTGCAAACAATAAGCGCTTCAAAGCATGCTTTAAGAGAATAAAAATTATGACAAATCCAGCTCAGCAGACTCCCGACACGCAAACCACCTGGCGCCAGAGGCTGACCGGGGTGCTCGACATGTTTGCCTACCCACTGCGCACGTCCCACTACGTGGAACTGGTCAACCCGCTCTGGAGTACCCACCAGATGCAGGCGCAGGTGGTGGACGTGTGGGACGAAACCAAAGATGCCCGCACCATCACTCTGCGGCCCGGTGTGAACTGGCGGCTGAACCGGCCCGGCCAGCACGTTCGCATCGGCATCCCCATTGAGGGCCGGCACTACACCCGCACCTACACGATATCGTCGCCGCCGGAACGAAACGACGACTGCTTTACCATCACCGTAAAAATCATCGACGGCGGACGGGTGTCGCGGCACATTGTTCGCAACATCAAAGTGGGCGATTACTTACCCATCGGCCTGCCCCAGGGTGACTTCTACCTGCCCGATGCCTCCCCGATCCAGCCCCTGTTCATCACCGCCGGCAGTGGCATCACACCGGCCATGAGCATGCTGCGAAGCCTGGTCGCCCAGCAGCGGCTGCCAGACACCGTGCACATACATTACGCCCCCCACGAATTCGATGTGATCTTCAGCAAGGAACTGCGACAACTCGCCGCCGACAAGAAGCAGTATCACCTGCACGAAGTGCACACCCAGGAATTCGGCGAGCACAAACAGAGCCAGGGCTACTTCAGTGAAGAGCAGTTGACCACCCTGTGCCCCGACTGGAAAGAGCGGGATTGCTACGCCTGCGGACCGCCGGGGTTACTGGCGGCTCTGGAGAGCGTGTACGAGCAGGCCGGCCTCAGCCGCCGCCTGCACATCGAGCGCTTTCTGGCGGATTTTGCCGAGGTTCCGCAGGACGCGGTGGGCGGCAAGGTCCGCTTTGCCCGGAGTAATCTGGCGGTGGACGCCAACAGCGAGACCAACCTGCTGCGAGTTGCTGAAGACGCCGGCATGAATCCGCCCCATGGCTGCCGCATGGGCATCTGCCATACCTGCAACACCCGGTTGCTCTCCGGCTGCGTGCGCGATCTGCGCACCGGCGAGGTGCTGAACGAAACCGGTGCCATTGTGCAAACCTGCGTGTGCGCCGCCGCGGGTGACTGTGAATTGGATCTTTAGGAGTACAGACTATGGCTACCAGAAAACCGCTACCGGTGGATCTCACCGACGAGCAGATTGACGAGTTCGGCCGCGAGATGGAGTCGATCTATGACGACATCATGCAAAGCCGGGGCGAAAGTGACCGCCAATACATTCTCGGCATCATCCGCACCCAACGCAGCATGGCCCTGATCGGCCGCCTGTTCATGTACGCCGGCCTGTTCTTCCTGCCGGCCTGGTCCCACGCCCTGGCGGGCTGGACCGCCACGCTGCTGATCATGGGTCTGGGCACCTTCATGCTGGGTATCGCCAAGATCCTGGAAAACATGGAGATCGCCCATAACGTGCTGCACGCCCAGTGGGACTGGATGAAAGATCCGGAAATCCAGTCCAACACCTGGGAGTGGGACACCATGAGCCCCTCGGATCGCTGGATGCATTCCCACAACGTGGTGCACCACACCTGGACCAACGTGCTGGAGAAAGATCTGGATGTGGGGTACGGCATCATGCGGGTCACGCCGTTACAGGAGTGGCACCCGAAATACCTGCCCCAGCCGGTGTACTTCCTGTTGCTGATGCTGTTCTTCGAGGAAGGCGTGGCGCTGCACGAACAGGCGCTGGTGGATGTGGTCGAGGGCCGCAAGAAGCCGGCGGAACTCAATCCCCTGGCCCGCCGTATCGGGCGGAAAATCTGGGGACAGGTTCGCAAGGACTACATCATGTGGCCCGGGCTGGCGGCACTGGTGGCGATCCCGATTTCCTTCTCCGTGCCGGCCTCGCCGCTGCTGGTGTTCGGGCTGGTGGCCGGAGCCAACTTCATCGCCAACATCATTCGCAACATCTGGGCCTTCATGATCATTTTCT
>JAEPMM010000469.1 GCA_017643965.1 Marinobacter sp. | reverse complement strand
CGGCGAGTTTGTCCAGCACCGGTCGTGGAGGCATTTCTTTCACGATGACAGACTGCCAGCCGAGGCCGGCGTAGCCGAGCATGGCCCGTGTCTTCTCACCGAAGGGCGACATGGCGTAGTGATACAGAATAAGTTCTTGCATGGATTCGGTCCGTGGCTTTTTGTGGGTGCTCAGAGAATACACGGATCAGGGGGCACCATGCGATGACTGCTGGTGGGATTGGCCTAAGGGATCAAAAGCCCGGCCGAGGCGCAATAGATAAAGGCGGCAGACCCCACCAGGATGAAGCCCCAGGCAGGGAAGATCAGGTAAGAGCGATTTGTTGTTTTCATGGGCATCTCCGGAAGTGACCCTATTTAATACGCTTAGCCGCTAACTGTAGACCATTCCGGGCAACTGTCACGATTCGATTGCGCGCTGGCCTGCGATAAAGTAACAATCAGTCAGTTTGTGAGGCATCAACGGCTATTGAGTAAGGGTGAAATGCCGGTAGTATGCAGGTGACCTGAGAAAAAGACGTCCGTCGCTGACAATAACAACAAGGAGCCCAAGATGGCTGTAGACCTTGATAAGCAATCCTCCCTTCATTGCCTGTACTACTGGGCAAACAAGAATCCGGACAACGTGTACCTGACCCAGCCCTTTCCGGACGGGCGGGTCGAAGATGTTACCTGGCGCCAGGCCGCGGACCAGGTGTCGCGCATGGCGGCTCACCTGAACAGTCTGGCGTTACCCGAGCGCAGCAACATCGGCATTCTTGGCAAGAACAGTGCTCACTGGATTCTCGCGGATCTGGCCATCTGGGCGGCCGGCCATGTGTCCGTTCCCCTATACCCGACCCTCAATGGTGACACCGCGGCCTACATCCTTGAGCACAGCGAGGCGAAACTGCTGTTTCTGGGCAAGCTCGATGGCACCGCCGATGGCTGGAATGACATCAAGGGCCACATACCGCCGGAACTGCCGATTATCTCGCTGCCCATGTCGCCGCGGGACGACACGCCAAAGTGGCTGGACATCATTGCCGGATGCGAGCCGGCTGAACCGAAGCTGCCCGACCCGGACGCGTTGGCGACCATTGTGTACACCTCCGGCAGCACCGGTCGCCCGAAGGGCGTGATGCACAGTTTTCGCACCATGATTTCAGTGGCCGACGGTCTGCAGCAGCTGTTCCCGGTGTCATCGGATGAGCGCATGCTGTCCTACCTGCCGCTGGCCCACGTTGCCGAGCGGGCGGCAGTGGAAACCCAGTCGCTGTATTACGGCTTTCACCTGTATTTCGCCAACTCGCTGGATACCTTCCAGGAGGATTTGCAGCGGGCCCGACCGACGCTGTTCTTCTCGGTACCGCGGTTGTGGATGAAGTTCTATCTGGGCGTTAACGCCAAGCTGCCGCCGAAAAAGCAGAAGCTGCTGTTCAACATCCCGATTCTCAAATCGGTGGTGAAGAAAAAAGTGCTAAAACAACTGGGGCTGGATCACTGCCGTGCGGCTCTGACCGGCGCAGCGCCGCTGTCAGGCGAAATCATCGCCTGGTATCGCGGTCTGGGGCTGGAGCTGCTGGAAGTTTACGGCATGTCCGAGAACTTCGGTTACTCCCACGCCAACCGCCCCGGCCAGGCCAAGGTCGGCACCGTGGGCATGGCCAACCCGGGGGTCGAACACCGCCTCGGTGAGGGTGGTGAGGTCGAGGTGAAGAGCCCCGGCCAGATGCTCGGTTACTACAAGAACGAGGAGAAAACCCGGGAAGATGTGACCGATGACGGCTTCCTGAAAACCGGCGACATGGGCGAAATTGATGGTGACGGTTGCCTGCGGATCACCGGCCGGGTCAAGGATCTGTTCAAGACTTCCAAAGGCAAGTACGTGGTGCCGGTTCCCATCGAGAACCGGTTCAACCATCCGAAAGCAGAGGTGGTGTGTGTGGCCGGTGCCAATCAGCCGCAGCCATGCCTGATGGTGCTGTTGTCGGACGAGGCAAGGGCAGCGCTGGAAACCGGTGGCAGCCGTGCGGAGCTCGAGCAGGAGCTGGCGCAGGAGCTGG
>JAEPMM010000421.1 GCA_017643965.1 Marinobacter sp. | reverse complement strand
GACCTGCCCGACAGCCAGCGCCTGACCGTGACCATTGCCGACGCACGGGATGCCCTTGAACGGCTGCCGGATGCCAGCACCAACATGATCCTCGCGGTTCTCTACAACGCCGACCGCATGAGCCCGGCCCAGGCCCAGAAGCAGTTTGTGGAGGACTGCGCGCGGGTGCTCGACGGCGACGGCTGGCTGGTGTTGAACTACCACCGCACTCCGGACCCCGAGGGGCCCTACTTCCGCCAGCTCAAGCAGCACTTTGCAGTACTGCTGATGTTCACCAGCAAGAGCAAGAATACGGTGGTGTACGCCAGCAAACAGCACTTCGAATCGGTGCATTCGAAGGATCCGCTGCTGGCGGAGCTCGAACGCCGCCTGCCCATTGACTGGTGTGGCCTGATAGCGCGGGTGCGCCGTCTGGGCTGAGACTGCCGCTCGTCACTGCCTTTCATCACCACCTCTTATCACAAAGTAGCAGTCAGCTGGCTCTGAGGTCGCATTGAGACTCGGGCCAGAATATTTAGCATGGGGAATCAAAACGATAAAAATACAGGGGTAAGCCATGGCTGGGCGCATCCTGCTCCTTATCGCCTGCCTGATACTGGCGTCTGCGGTCCAGGCAGAGTTGTCAGACACCAAGCGGGCATTGATTCAGGAGCTGTTTCCATCGGCGACGGTGATCGAAGAGAAGCTGCCGGATTTCCCGGTCTATCCGGTGTACCAGTTGCAGGAACTGTTGGGCTACGCCTACGAATCCATGGACCACAGCCGCCTTCCGGGCTTCGCGGGAAAGCCCATCCGCCTGTTGATCGGGCTGGATGCCCGCGGCCGATTTACCGGGGTGAAAGTATTGCATCACCATGAGCCGGTTTTTCTGCACGGCCTGGGTGAAGCGCCTCTGTTCGAATTCGTTGATCAGTACCAGGGCCGCTCGCTGCGGGAGCAGATCATCGTCAACACCTCTAAAAACAACCGCTCGGGCGTCCGCAGTGATGGCAACGTGGTGCATTTTGACGGGGTAAGCAAGGCCACTGTGTCAGTTCTGATTATCAATGACACGGTGCTGTCCTCGGCGCTGAAAGTGGCCCGTAACAAACTGGACGGGTTTGCCCAGAGCGCGCCCACCCGGGCCAGAACGGATTTCTTTGAGCCTCTGGATTGGCAACAACTGGTGGAACGGGGCTACCTCGGTCGTGGGACAATAACGGTCGGGCAGGTTGAAGCGGAACTCGGAAGACCGCTTGCGGACTACCCCGAAAACGTCGCGCCCGACGCCGGCGAACCCTTTGCGGAGCTGTTCTTCGGTTATCTCAATGCCCCCATGGTGGGCCGCAATCTGTTGGGCGACGAAGGCTATCAGCGACTGATGGCGCGCCTGGGCGACCAGGTCCAGGTTCTTGCGGTACTGTCGGGCGGTCGCTATCCCCACCTTGCCGAAGATTTCGTACCCGGCAGCTCCCCCGACCGGATCGGCCTTGTCCAGAACAACCTCGCGGTAGAGATGCGGGATCTCAACCTGCTTGACCAGAATCTCACCATCGAGACCCCGGGCATGCCGGCGCTGGAAGTGCATACCCTGTTTCGCATCGGCGGCAATGCGGGGTTCAATCCCGGCGCCGAAGCAACACTGCAGTTCAACATCGAACTCGCCCGCAACCACCTGATGGTGGACCGTGCCAGCTTCGACTTGCCCGTGCGGTTTGACGGGGAGCTGTTCGAAACGGTGGCGGTGGCCCCCAATCCCGAAGACACCCGTGCGCCGGTCTGGGTCGGCCTGTGGCAGGAACGCTGGTGGCAGATCGCACTGCTGGTGCTGGGCCTGACGACACTGACCGTGTTCTTTGCCCGACAAAGGGCGCTGAGCCGGCACCCGAAACTGGTGCATCGTTTCCGCTGGGGATTTCTGTTTTTTACTCTGTTCTTTATCGGCTTCTACGCCCAGGGGCAGCTCTCCGTCGTCAACATCTACACCCTGTTCCTGGCGCTCTGGGACGGTTTCTCCCTCAACGTGTTCCTGCTCGACCCGGTCATTTTCATCCTCTGGACCTACACCTTTATCACGCTGTTTATCTGGGGGCGCGGGCTGTTCTGCGGCTGGTTATGTCCGTTCGGCGTACTGCAGGAAATGGCGGCCTGGTTGGGAGAAAAACTGAACCTCCGTCAGCTCAGAATCCCGGAGCGCTGGCACCGGCGCCTGATTCTGATCAAGTACCCGATTCTTCTGGGGCTGGTGGGCACTGCGTTTTATTCGCTCACCCTGGCCGAGCAGCTGGCGGAGGTGGAGCCCTTCAAAACCAGCATCACGCTCCTATTTGTGCGCTACTGGCCCTTCGTGGCCTACGCCGTTGGCCTGTTGATCATCGGCATGTTTGTACACAAGTTCTATTGCCGCTATCTGTGCCCGCTGGGTGCCGGTCTGGCGGTGCTGGGCCGGTTCCGGTTGTTCAGCTGGCTGGATCGGGTGGAGCTGTGCGGCAATCCCTGCCAGCACTGCAAGAACGCCTGCGGCATCAACGCCATCCGCAAGGACGGCCGGGTGGACTACGACGAGTGCATTCAGTGCCTGGAGTGTGTGGTTATTCTGCGGGATGACGAGGAGTGCGTCGATAAAAGGCTGAAAACCAAACAGCGGATCAAGCAGGCGCACATTCTGGCAACGGATGCGGGCGGCTCCTGAATGATAACGGTTGTTGTTATTGACTAACCGCCCACGCTACACTTGAGCGACGATTCAACACAAGGCACCGGTGTATCGTTGTATGGCCAGACACGCACGCTATGATCGCAAAACCGCTCTCGACAAGGCCGTGGGTCTGTTCTGGCAGAAGGGCTATCATGGCAGCTCCATGAAACAGATCGAGCAGGCGCTGGATATGCGTCCCGGCAGTATCTACGCCACATTCGGCAGTAAAGACGGCCTG
>JAEPMM010000093.1 GCA_017643965.1 Marinobacter sp. | reverse complement strand
TGGAACCACCTGATCCCATCCCGAACTCAGAAGTGAAACAGACCAGCGCCGATGGTAGTGTGGTTCGCCCATGTGAGAGTAGGTCATCGTCAGGCTCTTAATACCCTAACCCCAGCATCCTTGATGCTGGGGTTTTTTATTGCCTGAAATTTGCTGTGTGTCTGCTGCGGTTACGGATTCACCGCTTATGGCAGCCAGATTTCGAACACCCCGCCACCCAGGCGCCCGCCATTGTGCAGATGAATGCTGCCACCACGCTCGCCTTCACGGTGCAGGCGCGCAACCGATGACGCAAAGAACAGCCCGAGGCTGGTGCTGCCGCTGTTGAAATCCAGCGATTTGAAGTTGGGAGTGCCGGTATGTTGCATGCTCTCCGGGTAGCCCTGACCGTCGTCTTCAACGCCAATAACAAGGTAGCCGTCCCGTTCACAGGCCGTCAGCAGGATACGGCTCCGGGTATAGCGGATAGCGTTGTTGATGGTGTTGTTCAGCACACCGGTCAGCAGATCATCATCAAAAAAGCCATTGATGTCCTCTGCTTCAACGGCGTATTCAATGCCCAGGCCCTGGAGCAACGGCGTGTGGCGTGCAACGTGCTCCGATAGGAAGTCCGGTACAAAGTGTTCCTCAATGTGGGCCGACAGGTTGTTCTCGCCCAGGCGGTAAATGCCCAGCAGTTGCACCAGATCGTTGTGCATACGCTCCGCTTCGTATTGCAGCGTGTTGAACCGTGATGACTCGCCCAGGCTGGCTTCGTGATCGGAACGAAGCTCATCAATAGAATTGAGCAACATGCCCAGCGAGTTCTTCATATCATGGACTGCCGAGGCCAGAACCATGGAAAAGTCGATGGAATTGTCCCTGGACTGCTCATCACCGGCTGGCGTGGAGTTCATGTCATCATTCCTTTCAGTTTTCTGGACAAAGCAACGTAGCGGCGGTGCTGACGGTGCTGCTCCGGCAGGCTGCCAAGCCGATCCAGGCACTGCTGGCACTGAACAAGCAGTTGCGGATCGGCAGGGCCATCGTGGTATTGCTTCATCAGCACCTGGACCAGATTGAGGTTGAGGGCGGCATGAGCAGGAACGATCTTTAAGGCTTCGGTGAATTCGCTAACGGCGGTCTGAAGATCTCCTGACTCGAACGCTTTGATGCCATCCCGGTTGCAAGCCCTGGCCTGAAGTTTCTGGCGGAAACCGACAGGTTCATCCAGCAGATTTTCAATCTTTTGCAGAATCTCGGGCTGATCGTCGAAACGTTGCGCCAGTCTCGCGAGCAGGGATTTGGCCTGGTCGTCTCGCCCAAGCCGGAACAGGGTTTTGGCGAAATCAATTCCGGTATCCGGGTCCATCACGTCTGGGTCGGAAAGCGATTCCTTGACGGAATCGAGCACTTTTTCTGCTTCCTGAAGGCGGTCCTGTCCCGCATGTACCCGTGATTGAATCAGTCTGCTACGGACCAACAGCGTCGACTCGTCATCCTGAAAGCGTTTTTCCATGCGTGAGAGCACTTTCAGGGCCTCGTCGGCGTGCTCGGATCCCTCATCACTGAGATCGCCTTCCGACAGGTCCGAAAGTGACTGACCCAGTGCCAGATAATGGTCGGGGCTGTCGTGTATGGAATGGGTTCCCAGTACCACGGTCTGCCGCCACGCATCAGAGGCGGTGGACATGTCCTGATTGGCGGTGGCAAGCCTGGCAAGCTGGCGATGGCGGAGGAGGGCGTTGGGTGAATGCTCAGCTGCCTTTTCCAGAACCTGTTGCGCCTGGGTGGGGCGGCCGAGGCGTTCGAGGCCCTCCGCCAGAAGATCGTACGCTTCCATATAATCCGGATGCTTGCTGATCAGTTCCTTGAGCGCTGCGACGGCGTCGTCGTAGTTTTGCGTCGCGAGCAGGATTTTGCCACGCCCCAGTCTGGCCCAGGACAGATCCCGCTGGCCCATAACCTCGTCGTATATCTTCAGCGCATGGCTGAAATCACCGACCTGGTAGTAAAGATCGGCGAGGGTTTTCATCAGCCAGGTCTTGTAGCGGGGTTGCCGCGGCAGGGCTTCCAGGCACAGGGAGATGGCCTCCGGATAGTTCTCGCGGTCAATCTCCCGGTTGATGGGAAGCAGGGCACTGCGCTGGCTGATAAGGCCGGCCAGGCGTTTCTCCAGCATGGCGCGGTTGATGGGCTTGGTCAGATAGGCGTCGGGCTGGTATTCCCGGGCACCCATCACCATTTCTTTCGAGGTTTCCGCCGTCACCATCAGAAACAGCGAGGACCTTTTCAGCAGCTTCTTGTGGCGCAACTCTTCAAGGATGTGCTGACCGTTCTTGCCTTCCCCGAGGTTGTAGTCACACAGCACCACATCCACGTGGTTGTAGGCGCAGTATTGAATGGCCGGTGAGGCATGGGCGACCAGTTCAATCTTGTCGGCGCCACAACTTCTGAGCATTTGCCGCATCGACAGGCGGAAATTCTCGAAGTCATCGATCACCAGGTAATGGAGCTTTCCGAAAATATTCCCGCCGGTGGTTCTTGGTGTATCGGTCATGGGCGCTTCTGTTTCAGTAGCTTGTTAACCAGCGCCCGCAGTGCCGCGGGTTTCACCGGTTTGTAGAGGATCTGATAGCCCCGTGAAATGGCGTCCTCCCTGACCTCAGGAGCCATGTAACCAGTAATCAGTATGCCCGATATATCATTATTGAATCCAGCTCTGAGGGCATCCATGGCGTCGAGACCATTCTTGTTATCGTCAAGCTGGTAGTCGGCCAGAATGATATCCGGTTCCTCGCCGTTCAGCTTCAGGCGAGCGTCCTCAAGGCTCTCCGCTGCGGTCACATCACACTGCCAGTTGCCCAGCAGCGCCACCATACCCTGAAGAATGGCAGGGTCGTTGTCGATGCAAAGCACGTGAAGACCGCCCAGACTGGAAACCCGGCGGGACTGGCCCTGGCTTTTGTTGGCCACGGCTGGTGTCGCTTCCGGGGCAGCCGTAGGCACAGTAATGCTGAAGGCACTGCCGCGGCCCTGTACGGAGTGAACATTGACCGGGTGATTCAGCATGCCACTGATGCGGTCCACGATCGCGAGCCCGAGGCCGAGGCCTTTCTTGTCCCGGCCGTGCTGGAAACGCCGGAACTCCTCGAATATGTGCGCGAGCTGGTCGTCCGGGATGCCGGGCCCGGTGTCCCACACCTCAATCCGGATGTAGCCCTTCAGCCTGCGGCAGCCCAGGAGAATCTTGCCTTCCGGTGTGTAGCGGATGGCGTTGGACAGGAAATTCTGCACCACCCTACGCAGCAGTTTCGAGTCTGAGCGGACCCAGACGGTGCTCGGCACCACATGCAGCTCCAGGCCCTGATCCTTGGCGATCGCCGAGAAATCCGTCGCCAGGTGGCGCATGATGTCATTGACCGGGAACGCACCAATATCAGGTTCCAGTGCCCCCGCGTCGAGTTTCGAGATGTCCAGCAGGGTACTGATGATTTCTTCCGCGGCACCCAGGGAGCTGTCGATATGCTCTACAAGGTCTTTCATGTCGCCGTCACCGGCCTTACCGGCCAGCGCCGAGGTGAATAGCCTGGCGGCGTTCAGTGGCTGCAACAGATCGTGGCTTGCGGAGGCGAGGAAGCGGGTTTTGCTCTGGTTGGCCTGCTCCGCCACGGACTTGGCTTTCAGCATCTGCTCGTTGATGACCTGCAGTTCCTGGGTGCGTTCCTTGACCCGTTGCTCCAGATAGATGTTGGTCTCTTTCAGGGCCTGCTCGGTGCGTCTCATGGCCGTGATGTCCTGGAACGTTGTGACATAACCGCCGCCCGGGATCGGGCTGCCGTCAACCCGCAGCACGGTGCCGTCCGGGCGCTGGCGCTCATAGGACATCGGACGGCCTTCGCGCATGCTGTTGCAGCGGTCAACAATGATCTCGTCGATCCGCCGCGCTGAAAGGTTGGCGTTGGTCAGGTTATACCGCATCAGGTCTTCGACCGGGCGCCCCACGCGCACGTAGCCGGTGGGATAGTTGAAGAGCTCCAGGTAGCGATGATTCCAGACCACGAGTTGCTGCTGGTGATTGACCACCGACACGCCAAGGCTGATGTTCTCGATGGCCGATTGCAGCAGTTCCCGGCTGAAGGTCATGGCCTGGGAGGCTTCATCAACAATGCTGACCACGTCCTCGATCTGCATGTCCCGGCCAGTGAGGGTGGATTCCAGCACAACACGGGCCGTTGAGGCACCGATTACCGACGCCAGTTGCCGCTCAATGTACTTCATCAGGTGGGAAGAGGCGGGCCGGTGAGGATGCAGGCGAATGGCGTTGCGGCGCTCGTAGTTGCGGAAGATGGTCTCCGAACGTTCCTCGCCCATGAAGCGGTCGGTCAGCGCCTGCAGGTCTGAGGTCAGAATTTCTCCCTGCCAGGTCTGGTGCTGCGGTGTTTCGGCCTTGGGCTGGGGGTCGTGGAAGAACGATGCAATCTGGATTTTTTCCCGCACCCGTTGCCGTGTCAGCATGGACAGCACGATGTAGGTCACGGTATTGATGCCCAGGCTCCAGACAATGCCGTGGCTGGTGCGATCTAGCTCGAGGCCGAAAAGTGCTGTCGGCCGGGTCCACGCCAGCCCCCACACGCCCTTGTCGATCAGCGATTCGGTGAGCCAACCGGTTGAAGCCAGTGCCGGCAGCAGCAGCGTGTAGCACCACATCAGGAAGCCCAGGCCGAGGCCCCAGGCGGCGCCGGTGAAATTGCCCCGCCGCCAGATAATGCCGCCCACCAGTGCCGGTCCGAACTGAGCCGCCGCCGCGAACGACAGCAGGCCAAATGCCGTCAGGCTGTAGTCCTCGCCCGCCATGCGATAGAAGCCGTAGGATGTGAGCAGCACCACGAAAATCGCAACCCGGCGAATGCTCAGCAGCAGGTAGCTGAGATCGGTCCGTTTGTTCATGCGCGGGCGGAAGAATTTGAGCAGCGCAGGCATGATGATTTCGTTACTGACCATAGTGGCAATAGCCACCGAGCAGACGATGACCATGGCCGCGGCTGCAGACCCGCCACCGAGAAAGGCCAGGATCGCCAGCCACTCTTCGCCCGCAAGGATCGGCAGTTTGAGAATGAGTATGTCCGGGTCGGTACTGGCGGCTTCCGGATAGAGCAGGCCGGCTGCTGCGATGGGAAGCACAAAGGCGCTGGCAATGATCAGGTAGATGGGCATGGCCCAACGGGCCGTCTCGAAATCCCGGTGATCGGTGTTCTCCACCACCATGACATGGAATTGACGGGGCAGGCAGATGATGGCGAGCATCGCCACCAGCGTCTGGGTAATGAAGGCCGGCGCCTCGAGTCCATCGGTGGTCAGGGTGCCGGTGAGGTCGGCCTCACGGACATTGGCCAGCAGGTCGCCAAAGCCTCCGAACAGACCGAACCCGACGAACAGACCTACGGCAACAAAGGCGACAATCTTGATCAGCGATTCGAACGCCACGGCCTGGATCATCCCGCGGTGATGCTCGGTGGACTCCAGGTGACGGGTGCCAAACAGCACCGTGAACACGGCCAGCACCAGAGTGATGTACCAGGCGGAATCATTCCAGGCCGCTGTGCTCATTTCCTGGTAACCGTTGCCAGTGTCCGAGAGCACGTTGAAGCCCATGGAGATGGCTTTCAGCTGCAGGGCGATATAGGGCACGCTGCCAATCAGCGCAAAGGTGGCGATCATGGCCGCCAGAATCTGGGATTTACCGTAGCGCGAGGCGATGAAATCCGCGATGGAGGTGCTGTTGTTGCGCTTGCTGATGTAGATGATCCGGCGTAACAGCGGCGCGCCGAACACGAAAACCAGCAGAGGGCCGAGGTAGATCGGCAGGAAGCCCAGCCCTTCCTGCGTGGCACGGCCCACGGCGCCATAGAAGGTCCAGGATGTAAAATAGACTGCCAGTGACAGGGCGTAGATGTGGGTGCGCGCCCAACGTCGGCGGTAGAGGCCCGGGTGGCGGTCGCCCGCCCAGGCAATGGCGAACAGCAGCGAGATGTAAGTGATGGATATGAGGACTAACAGCCAGCCACTGAGCATATACAGGCGTTCCCGTTAAACGAAAAATGTCTGTCAGACCCGCAGCACCGGGTCAGTTACAAGCGGCCCCCAACAGCCTGTCTCCGCCGGATAACGTGCGCAGTTCGTTCAGGTCCGGCTGGTTACTCCGGTCAAAAGGAACAAGCTCACGGGTATCGCAGTTGAGCAGATACATCTTGTGGGATACGGCATCGGTATAGGACTGCTCAAACCGGTATAGATTGAACCGTACTATGTTCTTGCCGGGGTTGTCCCGGGCAACGCTCTCGGTGTCCAGCACCGTAAAAGCAGTCACCTGAGGCACCACATAAGTCCAGGGGCGCCAGGGCGCACCGTATTTTTCCGTGCTTACGACCATTGCTTCCCCGGGAAGCATGGTTTGCTTGTGCTCAAACCAGTTGTACTCCATGTACACCAGATAGCCCAGCATGCCCGCTCCGGCAAATACCGGGATAATCCATTTGGGCGCCTTCTTGCGGGTGAGGGCGCGGATGCCAAGGGCAAGGCCCGCGGCGCCCAATCCGGAGAAAATGGTCGCTACAAAAGTCCAGAACATAATCGGGGTTCCTCAAAAAAGAACGGGCTCCCTCACAGAGGAAGCCCGTTCGGGATCAACCGTCAGTCAGAGACTGGAAGCGGTTGATTTGTTGCTTAGTGGTCTTGGGCAGAACCGGCACCACGCGGGTAACGGACGCTTTCAACCAGCTCCTGAATTTCAACGGGCGGTTCTTCAGTCGCATAAGAGACTGCAAAGGCTACCGCAAAGTTGATCATCGCACCAACTGCACCGAAGGACAGCGGGGAAATGCCCAACAGCCAGTTGTCCGGCGTATTGGCCAGGTTGTTGGTTTCGGGGATGAAGAACCAGCCGAGGTAGATGAAGATGTAAACCAGGGTGGCGCTCAGGCCCGCCAGCATACCGGCAACCGCGCCCTTATTATTCACACGCTTGGAGAAGATACCCATCATCAGCGCCGGGAACAGCGAGGCCGCAGCAATACCGAAGGCCAATGCTACAACCTGGGCGGCAAAGCCCGGGGGATTGGCACCGAGGTAGGTCGCAACCACAATGGCCACCGCAAGCGAGATACGGGCCGATTTCAGCTCACCTTTCTCCGATATCTTCGGATTGATGGAGCCCTTGATCAGGTCGTGACTCACTGCCGAGGAAATCGCCAGCAACAGACCTGCTGCGGTGGACAGTGCCGCGGCGAGACCACCGGCAGCGATCAGGCCAATAACCCAGCCGGGCAGGTTGGCAATTTCCGGATTGGCCAGTACGAGGATGTCGTTGTTGACTACCAGCTCGTTGCCGGCCCATCCGCGGCGCTCCGCTTCCGGAGCGAAAGCTTCGGAATCGTTGTACAGCTGGATACGACCGTCGTTGTTCTTGTCCTCGTAAGTGATCAGCCCGGTCTGTTCCCAGGTTGCGATCCATTCCGGACGATTGTCGTATTCGATTGGCTCAGCCGCCGGGCCTTCCGGATAGATGGTGGTCATCAGGTTCAGGCGGGCCATAGAGGCAACAGCCGGCGCAGTCAGGTACAGCAGGGCAATGAACACCAGGGCCCAGCCGGCAGACCAGCGCGCGTCAGTGACTTTCGGCACGGTGAAGAAGCGGATGATGACGTGAGGCAGACCGGCAGTACCAATCATCAGCGACAGAGTGAACAGAACCATGTTCAGTTTGTTGTCCACGTCAGCCGTGTAATCCCGGAAGCCCAACTCGGTAATGATCTGGTCAAGGCGCTCCAGCAGCGGCACACCGGACTCGATGTGGGTGGAGAACAGACCCAGAGGCGGAAGCGGGTTGCCAGTCAGCTGCAGCGAGATGAACACCGCGGGGATGGTGTAGGAGATGATCAGTACGCAGTACTGGGCCACCTGAGTGTAGGTAATACCCTTCATGCCACCCAGTACGGCGTAGATGAAGACCACAACGGCGGCAATCATCAGGCCGGTAGTGGACTCCACTTCCAGGAAGCGGGAGAAGGCCACACCGGCACCGGCCATCTGACCGATAACGTAGGTGACCGAGGCAACGATCAGACACAGCACCGCAACCAGGCGAGCCTGCTTGCTGTAGAAGCGATCGCCGATGAACTCCGGCACCGTGAACTTGCCGAACTTGCGCAGGTACGGGGCCAGCAGCATCGCCAGCAGCACGTAGCCGCCCGTCCAGCCCATCAGGAACGTGGAGTTGGCGTAACCGCCAGCGGCGATCAGACCCGCCATGGAGATGAAGGATGCCGCAGACATCCAGTCAGCGCCGATGGCCATACCGTTGGTCACCGGGTGAACGCCGCCGCCGGCAACGTAAAAGTCTTTTGTACTACCGGCTTTCGCCCAGATGGCGATGCCGATGTAGAGGAGGAACGAGCCCCCTACGAACAGAAGGTTGATTGCAAATTGGCTCATTCGATCTTACTCCTCGTGTACGCCGAATTTCTCGTCGATTTTGTTCATGCGCCAGGCGTAGAAGAAAATCAGAGCGATGAAGGTAAGAATCGAGCCTTGCTGGGCGAACCAGAAGCCAAGGTCGGTTCCGCCGATGGCAATGCCGGACAACAGCGGGCGAAGCAGTATGGCAAAACCATAGGAAGCCAGAGCCCAGATAACGAGGCTCCCGAATATGAGGCGGAGGTTCGCCTTCCAGTAATTTTCAGCGTCGTAGCTATGACCTGACATAGGATCACTCCTGTGTTGTTGTTGTATAGGTTGGGTGGGTTTCTGGAGAGCAGTAACCGTTAGAGAATTTATTATTCATATAGGTGTTTCTCCGACTTGTTGACTACTTCGACTTTACCGGTCAAGGGATTTATAGATATTGGCAAAAGGTCTAATTCTCAGTCATTTGCCGAAGAAATCACGTTTCGAGGCAGGTCTTCCGGATTCAGATGCGATGCATGTTTTTCAGGCGGCGGTAATAGCGGAGTTTTTCGGTCAGTTCGGCGAGGGTTGAGACGTCCATTTTGTGGGCCTTGTTGAGGGCCACCAGCGTCAACTCGGCGGTGACCATGGCATCCGCCGCGGCATGGTGACGAGCGCTGACTTCCAGGCCAAAACGGTCGGCCCAGTGGTCAAGGCCGTGTCCGCCGGTCCGGGCCTCCGGAAAAAACGCCGGAAGCAGTTCAGCAACATCAATCCAGGTGTGCCCCTGAGTGTAGCCGAGCACTTGTTTGAAGGTCTTTTCCAGGAATTTCTGGTCGAAAGCAGAGTGATAGGCCAGCACCGGGTCGCCGTCCATCCAGTCCAGCAGGTAGAGTAGGGCATCCTCGGTTTCGTGGCCCCGGGTCAGGGCTTCCGGGCCGATGCCGTGGATCAGCACGGTTTCGCTGATATCCAGTTCGGGTCGGCGCAGGATAAGGTCGAACTGGTCCCCCAGAGGGATCACGTTGCCGCTGATGGCCACTGCGCCAATGGCGATGACCTGGTCCTTGGACGGATTGAGGCCGGTGGTTTCGAGATCCAGCACGATCAGCCGGCATTCTGACAATGCCTGGCTGCCCGCAGGCTTCGGAGTGGGCAAATGTGCCGGGTCGAGCCCGCCGGC
>JAEPMM010000072.1 GCA_017643965.1 Marinobacter sp. | reverse complement strand
CTGTTGTGGCGGTTCATGAAATCCGAAACCGGCCTGGCCATGCGGGCCACCGGTGCCAACCCGCGCATGGCCCGCGCCCAGGGCATTGCCACCGGCGGCATGATCATTCTGGGTGTGGCGCTGTCCAACGGCCTGGTGGGTCTGGCGGGCGCCCTGTTCGCCCAGAGCCAGGGCGCGGCGGATGTCACCATGGGTGTCGGCGTGATCGTGATCGGCCTGGCCTCGCTGATTGGCGGTGAAGCGGTGATCACCCCCAACACCGTCATCAAGGCACTGATTGCCTGTGTGGTTGGCGCGATCATCTACCGCCTGGCCATCGCCTTCGCCCTGAACGCTGATTTCCTGGGGCTGCAATCCCAGGATCTCAACCTCATCACGGCAGTGCTGGTCACCCTGGCCATCGTTCTGCCCGGTGCGCGCGCGTCCGTTGTCGCCCGTCTCACCCGCAACAAGGCCTGAGGGGTAAAGCATGATTAGCGCAACAGATCTGAGACTGACCTTCGGCAAAGGCACGCCGCTGGAAAACCCCGCGCTGCGGGGCATGAGCCTGACCGTCAATCAGGGTGAATTCGTTACCGTGATTGGCAGCAACGGCGCCGGCAAATCCACCTTCCTGAACGCCCTTGCCGGCGAAGTGATGGTCGACAGCGGCAACATCATCGTCGACAACGTAGATGTCACCAAGCTGCCCACCCACAAACGCGCCAACCGTGTCGCCCGGGTGTTCCAGGATCCGCTGGCCGGCACCTGCGAGGGCCTGAGCATTGAGGAGAACCTGGCCCTGGCCATCAAGCGCGGGCAACGCCGTGGCCTGACCGCCGCGGTCAAGAAGCAGTACATGGAGCGTTTCCGCGAGAGCCTGTCTACCCTGAAACTGGGCCTGGAGAACCGGCTTGGGGACAAGATGGGGCTGCTCTCCGGTGGCCAGCGCCAGGCCGTCAGCCTGCTGATGGCCAGCCTCACGCCCTCCGCCATCCTGCTGCTGGACGAACACACCGCCGCACTGGACCCGAAAACCGCCGCGTTTGTGCTGGACCTCACCACCCGCATCATCGAAGAGCAGAAGCTGACAGCCCTGATGGTGACCCACAGCATGAAGCAGGCGCTGGAGGTGGGCGACCGCACCGTGATGCTGCACCAGGGTGAAGTGGTGTTCGACATTGAGGGCGAAGACCGCAAGGGCCTGGAAGTGAAGGACCTGCTGGGCCTGTTCGAGAAACAGCGGGGCCTGGAAGTGGACGACGACAGCCTGCTGCTGGGCTGATCTACAAAAAAAGCGGGGCCTGAGCCCCGCTTTTTTTATCCGGCTGTTACCAGCCCTGCGCCTCAGTGACCGTAGATCAGCATCGACGTGTCGGTAATTGCGAGGTTGTCCATGGCAATGGAACCGATGGACGTACCCCCCACAATCACCCCGCCAATACGGATATCCGCCTCGAAGTTCGCCAGATCAATCGCCAGGCTCTCGACGTTCTGGGAATTCTGCGCGGTGTACATATCCAGCTCAACGGCCGCAAACAGCCGCAGCGGCTGCGGTGCCTGCAGATCGTAGTCAGCACCGGTCAGCTCGAAGTCACGAATCCCGAGGGCCAGGAACGGCACATCAAAGTCCATGTCATCGATGGCGATGTCAGTGCGGAAATTGAGGGTATCCGTAGCGGTGTCCACCCGGATGGTGCCCGACCCCACCAGCATGTCCATATTGAAGTTATCCAGTATGGTGGTGCTGCCGCCGGTTCCGGTCAGGTTCCAGGCGCCGGTTGCGATCCGCACATCCACCGCGTTGAAGCTCAGCGGCAACAGGTTGATGATGGCGTCGCCGTCGCTGGCCAGATCAATGTTGATGCGGATGTTATCGAGCCGGTCCGTGGCATCGCCATTCAGGTTGAGGTTCATTTCCGAGAACATGTCGGTGCGGTTGGCACCGCCCACGAAGATGTCGTTAATCTCCAGCGAGCCTTCATCGGTGTAGATGAAGCGATCAATGTTCAGCTTGGTTTCCAGTTCAATCGTCACACCGGCCTGGCCGGTGATGTTTCCCATTGTGCTGTCGTCCAGCATCTGGATGTCAGCCGCGGCAAGCGCCGGCACCCCCATGATGCTCAGCGCCAGCAATGAGCGTTTCAGGCCTTTCATTATTATGTTCCTTTTATAGTTGTCATCACTCCCTAACTGCCTGTGGGCCACTGCAGAGATCGACGCCACATTCGTACTTTAGCGACACGTCCGCAAGGGGTACGTGCACCGGTCACAATTACCTGAGTTAGCGAATCAATGGCGGATTTTTTCGAATATTTTTTAACCACAACATATTGTGCTTTGTAGGCCAGACGCCCAACTTGCCGGTTTTTCGGGCAATTCCGCGGATTCAAGGGTCTATCCATTGATTTTCTTTGCCGCACAGACACAACCGATAGTTGTCTCCTTCTTCACAGACCACTATATCCTGTTATACTTCCGGAAAAGACGCCCATATATAGGGTCGCCCCGGAGAAACCTCCCCAGCGGCCCGCTCAGCCCTCACGGCTGTTCCGGCGCGATTACAAAGGGCTATGAAGCCCATTCCACCGGCGAACACCGGTTGGAGCCAACACCACATCTAGTGGTTTTGTTCGACAAGCGCACAATCCGGCCCGGGGCGCCACTCCAGGCACAGGTTTCAACATTGTATTAATTGGTTTAAAGGGGAACGGCTGAATGAACGCTAAGGCACAGGCAGTGATAACAACAATTCCAATGCAGGAAGCTTCGCTTGATATCTGGAGCAGCAAATACCAGCTTAAAACCAAAACCGGTGAGCCGGTCGACAAGGACATCAACGCCACCTACGAGCGTGTAGCCACTGCCCTTGCCCAGGTTGAAGCCAAATCCAACCGCGCCAAGTACATGAAGGAGTTCATCTGGGCCCTTCAGCACGGCGCCATCCCGGCGGGTCGTATCACCTCCAACGCCGGCGCCGAGGCCCACAAGCCTGCCACGTCCACCATCAACTGCACCGTGTCCGGCAGCGTTCGTGATTCCATGAACGACATCCTGGAAAAGAACCACGAAGCCGGCCTGACCCTGAAAGCCGGGTGTGGCATCGGTTATGAATTCTCCACCCTGCGCCCGCGCGGCGCTTACGTGGCTGGCGCCGGTGCCACCACTTCCGGCCCGCTGTCGTTCATGGATATCTTCGACCGCATGTGCTTCACCGTGTCATCCGCCGGTGGTCGCCGTGGCGCGCAGATGGCCACGTTCGACGTGCACCACCCGGACATCATCGACTTCATCCAGGCCAAGCGTGAAGACGGCCGCCTGCGCCAGTTCAACCTGTCGCTGCTGATCACCGAAGACTTCATCGACGCCGTGCGCAACGACGCCGACTGGCACCTGTCGTTCCCGGTCACCGAAAAAGAAGTGGCGGAAGAAGGCCTGGACCTGAACAACCCGGACCAGTTCGTGTACCGCGACTTCCCGATTCTGGAAGGCTACGTGGTCAACGATGAGGGCAAGGTAGCCTGCCGTATCTACCGCACCCTGAAAGCCCAGTTCATCTGGGACACCATCATGACCAGCACCTACGACTACGCCGAGCCGGGGTTCATCCTGATCGACAAGGTCAACCAGATGAACAACAACTGGTTCTGCGAAGACATCCGCGCCACCAACCCCTGCGGTGAGCAGCCCCTGCCCCCGTACGGCAGCTGCCTGCTGGGCTCGGTGAACCTGACCAAGTTCGTGGACTACCCGTTCACCGACAAGGCCAGCTTCAACTATGAGAAGTACCGCAAGGTGGTGGCCATCTTCACCCGCATGCTGGACAACGTCGTCGAAATCAACGGCCTGCCGCTTGCCGAGCAGCGCCACGAAATCACCTACAAGCGCCGCCACGGCATGGGCATCCTCGGCCTGGGTTCTACCCTCGCCATGCTGCGTATGCCCTACGGTTCGGCAGAGTCTGTTGAGTTCACCGAAGACGTAGTGCGTGAAATGGCCGTGGAAGGCTGGCGCCAGTCTCTGGCCCTGGCCGAAGAGAAAGGCGCAGCGCCGATCATGGACGACGAGTTCGAGATCACCCCGAAAATGATGGGCAAGTGCCCGCAGCTGGCCGAAGACGGTTACAAGCTGGGCGACAAGCTCAAGGGCAAGGTACTGCACGCCAAATACAGCCGTTACATGCAGGAAATCGCCAAGGTCGCACCAGACGTGGTGGAACAGCTGGCCGAGAAAGGTGGCCGCTTTACCCACCACACCTCCATCGCGCCCACCGGCACCATCAGCCTGTCGCTGGCCAACAACGCCAGTAACGGCATTGAGCCGAGCTTCTCGCACCACTACGCGCGCAACATCATCCGCGAAGGCCGCAAGACGAAAGAGAAGGTAGACGTGTTTTCCTTCGAGCTGCTGGCCTACCGCCACCTGGTAAACGCCGGCGCCATGCCGTTCTCCGAAGACGAAGACAAGAAGCTGCCCAGCTACTTCACCACCTCGGACGACGTTACCCCGGCTCAGCACGTAGACATCCAGGCCGCGGCGCAGAAATGGGTAGATTCCTCGATTTCCAAAACCGCGAACGTTCCTACAGACTTCGCCTACCAGGAATTCAAGAACATCTACCTGTACGCCTACGACATGGGCCTGAAGGGTTGCACCACCTTCCGCTTCAACCCCGAGGCGTTCCAGGGTGTACTGGTCAAAGAGAAAGACCTGGAAAACACCCTGTACGAATTCACCCTGGATGACGGCAGCAAGGTGACCCTGAAGGGCAACGAGCAGGTTGAGTACGACGGCGAAATCCACAACGCCGCCAACCTCTTCGACGCCCTCAAAGAAGGCACCTACGGAAAATATTGATCCGGTAACCGACAAGGACAACGAACATGACAGTTAAAATCAGCAATAAGATCGTCGGCTACCGCGTCAAGAAAGCCGACCCTGAAGCCAGCCAGGAACAGGCGGCTGTGCAGCCGGAAGTCAAACCCGTACAGATGAACGAATACATCGAACGGCCGGACTTCCTGCTGGGCACCACCTACAAGATCAAGCCGCCGATCGGCGAGCATGCGATGTACATCACCATCAACGACATCCTGCTCAACGAAGACACCGACCACGAAAGCCGGCAGCCGTACGAAGTGTTCATCAACTCCAAGTCGATGGAACACTTCCAGTGGGTTATCGCCCTCACCCGCGTTATCTCTGCGGTCTTCCGCAAGGGTGGCGACGTGACCTTCCTGGTGGAAGAGCTGCGCAGCGTGTACGACCCCAACGGCGGCTACTTCAAGAAAGGCGGCGTGTTCATGCCCTCGCTGGTGGCGGAAATCGGCGCCGTGATCGAGAAGCACCTGAAGGCCATCGGCCTGCTGGAAAGCGAGGAAATGAGCGAAACCACCAAGCGCATCCTCGCCGAAAAGCGCGCCGAGTTCGAAGCCAGCCACACCACGGCCACCAACGACGACAAAGTGGGCGACTACCCCGCCAACGCCACCATGTGCGGCAAGTGCAGCACCAAGGCGGTGATCGTGATGGACGGGTGCGCGACCTGCCTGTCTTGTGGCGATAGTAAGTGTCAGTAGCCGTGAGAAGTGTATATTTTTAGCTGAAAGGCTAAATCTTTAGAGCCTCCCTTAACCATCTGATTAGGGGAGGCTTTTTATTAAGAAAGACAGAAAATAGCCACCAGGTGAAAAACTTCTGGACTTCTTGCTTAGTAGCACCTAGGCTTGCATACATCTTTGGAAAAGCCCCTTTTCGCTTAAAAGTCAGTTAGTTACAAAACTTCGAGATTTCAACTTTATGGTCAAGATATGCATCCGGAACGCTCACAAGAGCTGCTTCCGTACCGGTTAATTTCAACCCGCCTGCCAGGGTTCGGCCACCGCCACCTCCTCATTAACAGAAAAACAAACACACCCACGCCAGCGGCATCTCTTTACGAAATAAACCTTTCCCAATCGACTGAATCTTACAATACCGTCCACACAGCGCTTTATAACCTCGCTTACCTCTACTCCTGGGCTGCCTATCAGAACGTCGATATAGATCACTTGCTTTTGTGCGGCCAGGGTTTGTCTCGACCTCAGATCAGATCCTTTGCGGCATGGCTGAGAAATCGAAGCAAAACTTCTTCCGGCAGCATCTCGCGAAGCAAACGCCAATCTATCAACGCAAAACTTACAGCATGCTCTACCGCCTGCGTTTGGTTTATTGACCAATTTGCAAAGGCATCTAACTCCAGCACCTATAATGTCGAAGTTGAGCTGAAAGCACAGTCCCAGGCGAGAGCGTGGAAAGAAGCCAAATTAAAATCACCGAAAAATAATGGTGCTCCAGACCTTTTGGAGAGGGAAATCGAGTCGATCGAAGCCTTTCTCAATCCAGAAAATAAAAATCGATTAATAAATAGAGATTTAGCGTATCGCGACTACCTCATATGGCGCATGGCAATAGAGTTCGGAATGCGTCTGGGTGAGATTTTAGCGATGCGAACCTTCGAATGTCCTACCAGAAACGCCCAGTATTTCCGAATAGTGCGGATCGAAGAAAGGGAAGAAGATTACTTTGATCCCCGGAACAAACCACCGCGCCCCAAAACCCTTTCAAGAGACCTTGGGTTCCTCTTTGAGAACACACGTTTTCCTGCTCTCGTATCGAACTATATAACAGAACACCGTCTTCCTTGGATCCAGCGCAATGGAAAGCGGATGAGAAAGTTAAAGCTCCCCCACGCATTTTTAATCACGTCTCAAGCAGGCGCCCCTTTATCTATTAGGTCAGCTCACAGCATTGCGAAGGATATCAGAGAAGGCACTGGAGTTGACTTCCACTGGCATTTAGCTAGACACGCATTCTTTAACCGCATGTATGAAGATATTGCAGGAATCGAAAACAGGAGTGAATACCAAGCAAAACTGGATGACCTAATTCTTTGGGGAGGATGGTCGAATGAGGCCAGTATCGAAAAATATACAAAGAATGCCCGTATGAATAGAGTTCGGGCACCATTTAAATTACTAAATAGCGGTGCAAAATTATGGACAGCAATCAACTAACTGAGAACTATAAAACAGGCCTTTTTGAATCAAACGAAGGAGAGATATTCATCGCTTGCGACTTTTGTCCACCTCACACTATTTGGATAAATATAAGCACAGAATTATGGACTGCCAAATATCAAGGTCAAATAAGAAAGCTAGACTGGAACAAAATAGACCTCTCAAAAAAAATAAAGATGGCAATTCGATCATTAGTGATAGAACGACTTAAAACTAGATCACCTCACTATTTATCAAAGATAGAATGTTCACTCAAAAACCTAAGCAAAGAGCTTTATCAATTAAACAAAAACGACGAAGAAGAACTTTCCGATATTGATATCGGTGATTGGTTATCGATATGGCATAAATTGACCGCAAGCGATCGAAGCGTAATCCGTAGCTTATATAAAGAGCTAGCAATTAAAGAACAGGCTGGAGCCAAACTTTTAATAGCAAGTGAGATGGAAACTTGGAAGGCACGAAATGAGACGCACCCTCTCCGGAATGTCCTGGGGTGGGACCCGGACACCGGAGCATTCACCAGCGCCGAATGGGAAGTACTTTCTGCAGCTTTAAACAAAGAAATCGAGCATGAATCTGACTTAGATTCTGGTATTAGAATTTTTTGTAGAATTCTTAGCGAAACATTGAAAAGACCTAGTCAAATATTAGGTATGAAATCTGATGCTTTGTGGCACATTCCGCCCCCCAAAAAAGGGGCACCTTCCGAATATTTTTTAAGAATTCCGAAAGCAAAACACCAAGCGGGACAGGAGCCAGGAATCTGGCAAATTACCGAGCAATTAGGCAGGTCTATTATTGCTTTTTCCGAACGAAAAGAAATAAAAAAGTACCAGAATCAAATAGATCGCCTAATCATCATGATTCCAATAAAAGGAATCTGTCCAGACTGGGTAATGCACGGTGAAATGAATGTAGCAACTGCAAAAAACCATATCCAGGATTGGGCATGGAGGAAAAAACTAATCAGCCCTCGTACCAAAAAACCAATAAATTTGACACCGTACAGATTCCGCCATACAGGGGGAACGACTTTGGCCCTCCAAGGAGTACCACGTGAGCTCATTCAGGAGATATTAGAACAGGATTCTCCCTATTCAGCCGATTCCTATATCAAGGCAGTAGGCTCCGACCTGATGCCAGTTCTTGAAAGATCCACAGACCGTGGAATTGGTGACGTATTCATGGCATTAAACCGATCCTATTTCTTTAAAGGGTCAATAAGTGATGATGTAGGCAGCCAACCAATAATCATTCCGACTGTCTCTGCCGACGAAGCACCTGCGGTAGTAGGAAGTTGCGGAAATGGTGATATATGTAAAAAACATCCGTTGTGGGGTTGTTACAACGGGTGCCCACATTTCCTAGCGTGGCGTGAAGCTGATCATACTAAAGCGCTTAATTACATTGAAAATCAATTAGATAAATGGCGTCAATCCGAGGGCAAGAAAGAACGAAGTAAACTTGAGAAGGATTTCGATCGCATTGGAGCAGCAATAAAATCCGTTATATATTTGATAGCGGAGGAAGGCAATGAAAAATGATAGCTCGACTAGTAACGTTATTAGAGAAACGCTTTGCGATCTCGGAGCGAATAAAGTATTCCAGGACCTACACAATGAATTACTATTGTCAATACCGCCCAAAATCAATTTTCTTGACAACGTCTGGAATATCATTGATTGGGCAATCAGCCCCGGAAACTCAAGAGTAAAAAACATTTATTTTGATAAGATATTTAATAAAGAACTAAGATTTATTGTTAAAATCTGGATCCTTGACGGACGACTAAAAAAGAATTGGGGAACAAGCAGCTGCTTTAACTCGCTGTCAGCATCTTTAGCCCTTGACTCTATAATTGGCGCGCGATCTATTCTGACCTTGAAGACATCAGATTTTAAAAGCGCTGAACATTTCCTTTCAAAGAACTATGCTCCAGGCGTTGCATTTCGTCGATCGACAACCCTCCAAAACCTAAGTAAATTCCTGAATAGGATTTTCCAATTACGATTAAATTATAAAAGCTCATTAAAGAATCCGGCAGTTCAAGGTCGATATGGTACCGAAGAAGGGCGTCACGAAAAACTTATACCTAATGAAGTTCTATCCGATCTTTTATCGTCACGCAATAAAACAGGAATATCAAAACGCGACAAATTTTTTATTTCTATTATCTCTATCACCTTAGCAACTGGGTTTAGGGTAACCGAATTAGCGACCCTGCCTGCAGAATGCATTCTTAGAATCGATGGTGGGCTATATATTCTTCACTATCCAAGAAAAGACGGGATAGCCGTTCCTCGCCCTGTTCATCCAGGGATGGCAGAGGTTGTCGAAGATGCTATTAAAATCCTTATAGAGCTGACGAATAATG
The DNA here is from genome assembly GCA_017643965.1 of Marinobacter sp. Lineage (GTDB taxonomy): Bacteria > Pseudomonadota > Gammaproteobacteria > Pseudomonadales > Oleiphilaceae > Marinobacter. The sequence continues at coordinate 1,938 of JAEPMM010000072.1, read as the reverse complement.
CTCGAAATACGGCCGCAGCGGTTAATTATAATTCGATTTTAGATTTTTCAAAAATAAAAGAGAACAAAGAAGCTCTTCGTTACATGGTAAAAAAGTGGGCTAATAAGTGGACAGCTGAACCAAGCCATTTAATGATTAATCCCCGGGGCGCATGGTGGAACAAGAAACAACAGTTTGTAGATGTGATTGGAGAAATAGATAAAGTAGGCAGCAAAGTTAAGGCAGCGAAGAATCTAGGAATGAGCCGAAGCACCTTGAGCTTTTTATATCAAGACCAAATCGCTGCACGCTCGGGTAATCTACCAAAAATAAAAAATAGCAAATCTGCAGGAGAACAACGTGTAAATTGGGACACAGATAAAAGAGTCATTTCTTTCAGGCAACTTGAAAAAAATTGGAACGTTACTCTTAAAAAGAATACGAGATCGCTAATCAAGGACATTATCGATGAAGCACAGGAGTATCAATTAAGGGGGAAAACATTCCCAGCACCAGAATACAATGCAAGCTTTGAGTCTATTGACCCTATAAAATATTCAAAATTCTACGATACTAATGGTGATATAGAATATGAAAATAAGGTATCGGAAGAATTTACTCATCAATCGCGACCGTTATTGCGTGACAAAGATGGCAAAACCCTGCTTTTCCAACATGAATCTTTACTTATCGTAGAAAAATACGCTCTGTCTGACGCCTACACTACCAGGGTTCGCGAATATTCCACCATTACAGCTGGGCAAATCATACGATGGTTATGTGGAGAAAAGAGGTCTCTCGGAACGGGCAACGCTGAAGACAGTGCTTTCAACCGACTGAAGATTATAGATCCAAGAAGTAACGATATTGCGAAGTTCACGACTCATGACATTCGACATTGGTTAAATACTGTCTATCAAAACGGCGGACTGACAGAGGATCAGATTGCATTAATTTTTAACCGAAAATACCGCAGTCAAAATGCCACCTACGATCAAACTAGTAACAAAGTACGAACTGAACGTATGAAGCAAGCTGTACGCGACGGTATAGCGGTAGGTCGAGTTGCTGATACCTACAATATGCTCTGCGATTTTTCTCGATCTGATGCAGAATCCTATCTAACAGCTGTGACCAGGATGGTTAATTCTATGCCCCACGGGGCATGTATGCTTGATTGGAGCACAACGCCCTGTCCCCACTATCTGAGCTGCTTTAGTTGTGAGAGCGAGGAATCGGGCCCTTGCGAGCATTTAGTTGTAGACCCGAGAAATAAAGATCATGTAGCTGAAATCGAACAGATCAACAAAGAATCGGGGCTTGTTATTGACGCACTGGAATCACAGGGGTTTGAAGAGTCACCACAGATAAGCCACTTCAAACGGGTACGTTCCAATTCCAACGCAATGCTAAAGCGTATCAAAGTTATTGAACTGGAGTGATCTAGCCGATGGCCACGAAAAAACAAAAAGGGAAACAGCTCCGAGGAAAGGAACTAGATGATCGTATTGAATCGACCATTAGAGATCTCGCTGCTGCCGGAGTTGAAGAGGGGCATTCGTATGTCTTCAATGCAAGTGAGGTCGCAAGATTGGTACCGACGACCCGTGTCTCCCTAACACGACGGAGTTCCTTGATTGATAAGGTACTCAACGAACTCGATTGCACGCGCAGGATGGTCGACGGGGATGCAACCAATGAGCACCTACGCGATCAGGTAGCCCGCCTAAAAGAACAAGTCGCCGAACGGGATAGCCAGATAAGCGCGTTACGCGCCCACCACATTGAGATATACGAAAGGTTGCACGACAACTCTCTCGGGTTCTACCCCGTTTCCACGGACGGTTATAAAACGGTGCAAAGCTTCCGATCCTGAGCAGCAACTCTACGTCGCATCCTCGGATTATGGAATCGCTCGATGTAATCGAATATGTCGGCTCTTGCTTCATCCAGGGTTCG
>JAEPMM010000213.1 GCA_017643965.1 Marinobacter sp. | reverse complement strand
CTTTGCGCCAGATTCGAGATATCCCCCGGGCGCATGGTGTCGCTGATCCCCGAGCGCGCCTGCCCGGATACCATCGGGACGCTCCACAGCGGCGCCATACGGGGGAAGAACACAAACAGGAGAATCACGATCGGCAGGGTTTTCAGAAGCATCATACCCAAACGACGCCAACCGGACGCCATGGTGTCAGGGAGGTCCGGCGCGTTGAGCACCTGCAGGCCCACCAGCAGCAGACCCACGGCAAAGAGATTGAGCACGGCCCAGTAGATTTCCTGATGAAACAGGAAATTCACCGTAGCGAGGTACACCAGGATGAAGAACAGAACGTAGAAGTCCCGCCTGGAGCGGGTTTCAAGCCATTTGAGGCCGACGGCCAGGACAAAGAAGGAGGCCGCCGTATCGACAGTAAAGCGGCCCTGAACGGTGCCGACATATACCGAAATAACCACCAGCATGATGCCCGTTTTCAGCCATTTACCGGGGAGCCGGACACGACCGCTTTGTGCCATATAGCGCCAGCCTGCAAGCACAACACAGCTGACCACCAGCCAGATGGGTAGCCGATCCCATTGGGGAACCAGCAGCACCGCAAAGCTGGCGATCAGCCAGAGCAGCGCCCGCGTCGGCAATACCGGCGCGTTATCGTGAACTCCATTGGCAGCAGCCACGCCTGACAAAGCCATTATCCGGATTCTCCCACTGCAAATGCCGGCGTTTTTTCGGTGTGCCGGGTGCCAAAGGGAATTGACGAGTCATCCCGCGGCTTTTCGATGCCGAACACCGCCAGGCTTTTCAGGCACCGGGAGACATGCGCCTGCCCGGTATCCGGTTCGATCACCTGACCTGGCAGGTTCAGGCCAAACGGCGCACCGCTCCGCCCCCGTTCCAGCACCTGAGCCGTGAGATAACTCAGCCGCAATTCCATGTCCACGCCCGGAAAGGCGTGGAAATCCAGCCAGTGGGGACTGCCCCGCTCACCTTCCCAATCTGCAATCACCATCTGCCCGGTACGGGCATAACGCTTCCAGAGCACGCGTTGACTCAGGTCGCCTTCTCGCCACGGGCGCATGTCCGCATGATCGTTACCCTCTACCGAGCGCGCACTGGACTGGTCGTCACCGTCGGTTACCGTGCCGGGCGCTTCCGGCGCAGGTACCGGCCGCGGGTAGACAATGGCGCAGGACACCGGCCTGACCCACGACCAGGCTTTAAGCAGCCCGAACGGAAACCGGGTTTCGACACGAATACGATCCGGCCGGAAATATCCCCGCTGTTGGCATGCCAGTGCGATCGTCATGTCAGCAGCCTGTCTGGCGGGGACGTGCTGCTGATCCAGCGTGTGCCTGTCGGAACACAGGGAAATGGCGACCGCATCGTGTTTCCCGGAAACCGCCCGGAAACGGAAGGGTAAAGGATCACCCGCGAACCCCTCCCCGGTCTTCACCAGTGTCAGCTCGAGGCCGGCGAGATTGCGGTGGGTCTGATGCATGGCCGCCACCATGATGGCTCCCAACAGGAACGTGAGCAGGTAAATCAGGCTGTTCTGATAGTTGATGCCGGTAATGAGCATGATCAGCAACAACACACCAAACACCACGCCGGCACCGGTTGGCAGAATAAAAATATTGCGCTGACTGAACACCTGCTTATCGGTACGGGGAATCCTGCGGTTTACCCACCGCTGCCACCGAACCCGCAATGCCTGAAACATAGAGCATCCTTGAATCGTGTTACGCCACTCTGAGGAGTTTTCATAACAATACTGAAAATACTCAGGATGTGATCACATTACCGCCACAAATCCCTTGAATTTGTGTCGGGCAATCCGAATACTGATTATCAAGGGAGCAGACTGATCGAAGTATCCTCAGAAGCGCCTCATTTTCGTGGATCACAAGCCAAGAGGCTACACCATGACACGCCGAACTTCCCTCTCAATCGCAATCACCAGCGCAGCCGGGGCTGCCCTGTTCAGCAGCAGTCTGCTGGCCGGTGTTCAGACCATGACCTCTGACGAAATGGTCGAGACCTACGTCAAGGATTCGGCCGTGATCGTGGTGCCCAAGGATCAGCGGAAAAGCGAGGCTGACCGCCAGCGCATTATTCGGTCGTTGACCATCTCACCCGGCGAGCCGGTCCTGACAGAAGCCGAGGAAGAAGCCTACCGGGAGGCGCTGCAACGTTACCAGGATGAGGGCAAGTCGGATGCGCTGGAAAGCGCAGAAGAAGAATTCCTGCGCCGTGCGCTGCTGCTGCCCCAGGAAGAATTGGCGCGGGCCCGCCCGCCGGCAGACTTCACACCGCGGATTCAACCGATCATTTTTGGCCAGCAAGCGCAGATTCCCGATGAGCCTTTCACCCAAACATTCCTGAACGATCAGCTTGGCGTCGGGTTCGATGGCCAGAACCTGATCTTTTCCATCGGCAATCCTCCCGGCATTGACCGGATCGAAGTTCCGCAGGCCATTAACGAAGGACCCGTGACCCTGACTCCGCGGCCTGGCGGCGGATTTGATCTGTCCATTGCGGTACCGGATCGTTAACCGGGCACTTTACCGAGACGCAAAAAACGGCACTGAAAAGTGCCGTTTTTTTATGCCCGGATTGCACTCATCCAGAAACAAAAACGCCCCGCCGAAGCGGGGCGCTCAACACCGTCGGTGTCAGGTCAGATTAGTGACCGTAAACTGCCAGCTTGGTGTCGGTGATCGCCAGGTTGTCGATGGCGAACGAACCGATGGAAGTTCCACCGATTTCAACAGCACCGATAGACATATCCATGTAGACGTTGTTCACGTCAATACGCAGAACGTCAGTTGCAGTAGAGGCACCAAGACCAGAACCTTTGTAGATGTCCAGGTTCACGTTAGCAAAGCCAGCCAGAACCTGCGCCTCCTTGGAAGTGGGATCAAGACCGAATTCGCCGTCTGCGTCAGCGGACATTACAGAACCGTCGCCGTCGTAGTCGAAGTTGCCGCCTGCGCCAGTGATGACCATGTCACGCACACCGATTCCCAGGAACTCAACGTCGAAATCCATGTCCTGAACGTCGAATGCAGCAACGATATTCAGGTGGTCAGTCGCTGTGTCTACACGGATATCCAGCTGAGCGAGGTTACCGTAGCCGCTCATGTTGGAAATCAGTGTGGTGCTGTCTGAACCTGTACCGCCGGCCAGAAGCTCCATAGACCCAACAGTCATACCCCAGTCGATCGGGTTGCCGTCCAGAGTGCCTACGTGGATGACTGCGTCGCCGTCGTCCTCGACATCGATGTCAATTTTCAGCTGGTCCAGCAGATCACCGTAACCTGCAGCACTGCCCTCAGTCGTTACACCAGCACCGCCAAGAACGATGTCGTTTACAGCGAAGGAACCTTCGTCGGTGTACTTGAACTGACCGATGCTGACTTTGGTTTCCAGCTCGATGGTCACACCAGCCTGGCCGGTGATGTTGCCCATTGCGCTGTCATCCATGGCTTTCAGGTCAGCGTGAGCTGCGAAAGGAGCAGCGGCTACAGCCGTTGCGAGTGCGATCTTCTTCAGGCCTTTCATATTATCTCCTTATAAACTCATGTTGTTGTTATCTGAGTTTGTATTTTTGACGTGGAGTCCCTTACCCCACGAGGCCATTTAAGATTGTTTTACAGTCCTAGTCCGTGACTGCATTCACACTTCTTAACGCATTGCTTACAACCTGAAACAAACGGGATTCACATCTCATCTTCAACTTTGATTCCCGGGCACCTCGCCTCGGTCGTCATAAAACATCTGAAACGGTTTCTCTTTGGTAACCGCCTGAGAGTACGTAACATTTCCATCTTCAATGGTGTAAGGAATAATCTTGTTCCCGGAAATACCAAGTCGATGCTCATGTTCGATCACCAAAGCCGCTGCTTGCTCGCCCTCCTTGACCTTTCCAGTGTAGAGAATGACTGCCGCGTTGATCTTGCCACGGCGAGCGATTGACTTCAGGGCGGCCCGATACATCAAAATTCGAACGTTAGCCGGCGCTTGTTCTGTTTGGCCGTCAATATTGATCCTTTTTACGGTTTCGCCATCGTCCAGCAACATCCAAGCAGCCGGCATGCTCTTATCGCCTCTTTGCATACCCGTCGTGTACTCTTGCGTCGCCTTTTCGGTCAACTTAACCAACTGTTCCTGCCCGATGATTGCGTAATGTGCCAGCTCTTCTTTCGTGAGCTTGCCATCAGACAGAACACTATTTTCCGGTATTTCCACCTCGATCTGCTTTTCTTCAGCAACAACTGGCAGAGGCGCACTGCATAGGACGGCAAATGCAGCACCGAAAACGAGACGATTCATCTTTTGCATGACTGGCTTCCTTTTTATTTTGATCTGATTTCCACACGTGAAACATATAAGTCGGGTAAAATGTTCAGACGTATCGGACCACTGATCTGAACACAACACACTGCTTTTGTTATTAGATCAGCGCTGCTTTCGGCCTCACAATGCCCGTTTTGTGGCCTGTTTATCATCTTCTACATTTCATGGGGTTATTTTGAGCCTGCCCGTTTCCAGACCACTCACCCGTGAGGAATACCAGCGCCTGCAGGCACACGCTTCGGAGGCGCCCGATTTCGCCTACATTGGCAGCACTGGTGAAGGTGAAGCACGGGGCCGGCTCTGTGGGTTCTCCGCCCTCGCCTGCGACTCCGTGACGGTTGAGTCCACAGCGTCTGGTCACGCTTCCCTAGCGGGACTCGCCGGACGGATGGAACAGACGGTGGAAAACCACTCATCCGCCCTATCCGGGTCGCAAGATTATCTCAGCGGTGGCTGGATCGGCTTTCTGAGCTACGAACTGGGATACATCAGAGAAAAGCGCCTGGCGCCGCTGTGCCCGAATGTCGATGCCCCCCTGTTGCATGCCGGCTTTTATCTCTGGACCGCCAGCCACAACCGCCCAAGGGGAATGTATTATCTGTGGATTCACCCGGCGTGTGAGCAACGTACCCTTGAAACGCTGGCTCGCTGGCTGCAAACCGATCCTGCCCCTGGGCCCGCCGACTGGGCAATGACCCGGCCTTTTGCGCCGCGGCAGTCCGCACGGGAATACCGGGAAAGCGTCAGCGCCATTCGTGACTACATCAGCGCAGGCGACTGCTATCAGGTGAACCTGTCACAAGAATTCAGCGGAGAGTTCCGCGGCAACCCCTGGCACGCGTTCCAGGCACTGGCTGCTGCCAACCCGACCCCCTACAGCGCGTTTATCCGGGCCGGCAGCCACAGCATTCTCTCGGTGTCACCGGAGCGGTTTCTGGAAATTCGCGGCAAAACGATCCTGACCAGCCCGATAAAGGGCACCCGACCACGTGGCGATACGTCGGCACAGGATCTGGCCTTCTCGGACGAGCTGCAGGCCTCGGAAAAAGACCGCGCCGAGAATCTGATGATTGTGGATCTGTTGCGGAATGACCTGGGGGTCAGCGCCGAGGCGGGCAGCGTGTCCGTAGACGCCCTGTTTTCACTGGAATCTTACCGCAACGTTCACCACCTGGTGAGTCACATCCGTGCCACGCTGCGGGACAACGTATCGCCGATGCAGGCGCTGATTGATGCCTTCCCGGGAGGGTCAATCACCGGTGCCCCGAAAATCCGCGCGATGGAGATCATCCGTGAACTTGAGCCGCACTGGCGCGGGCCTTACTGCGGATCGGTCTTTTACCGGGGATTGAACGGCATTCTGGACAGCAACATCGCCATTCGCACACTGCTGTGTGACGATGCTGGCACAATACGATGCTGGGGAGGCGGAGGCGTGGTCGCGGATTCCGATCCGCAAGCGGAGTATGAGGAGACGCTGACCAAAGTGCGCCCCCTCATGGCGTTTCTTGAACGCTTCAATACCTGAGCGGATCAGGCCTCGCTGTGCACCGCGCTCGCTTTCAGAAACTCCTGCCTGAGTTCCTCGAACGTATGCACCGCCGGAAACTGCGGGAATTCATCGATCACGTTCTGCGGTGCGTGGAACAGAATGCCCGCTTCAGCCTGACCCAGCATGGTGGTGTCGTTATAGGAATCACCGGCGGCAATGATCCGGTAATTGAGGAGCTGGAACGCCCGCACCGACTGGCGCTTCGGGTCCCGCTGACGCAAGAGGTAGTTGGTGATCTGCCCATTT
>JAEPMM010000159.1 GCA_017643965.1 Marinobacter sp. | reverse complement strand
CTTTGGTCTCCACGCCCTCGGCCACCACCATCAACCCGAGACCACGGGCGAGCCCCAGAATGGACAAGGTGATGGCGCAATCGTCTTCATCGTCGGGCAACTGATTGATAAATGAACGGTCGATCTTGATGCGTGAGAACGACAGGCTTTTGAGCCGCGCCAGAGAGGAGTAGCCGGTGCCGAAATCATCAATGGCCAGTTCCGCTCCGGCCTCCACCAGCCGCTCGAGCACGCCGGCCAGGGTGTTGAAATCGCCTTGGATAGAGTCTTCGGTGACCTCGAACTGCAGGGCATTGACCGGCATCGCGTGTTCGGCGCACAGGGCTTTGACCCTGTCGGGCAGCTCGGCGACCAACACCTGCTCCGACGACAGGTTGACGGAAATCACCGGCAACTGCAGGCCGCGGTCGCTGGCTTCGCGCCAGTTTTCACACACCCGCGTCAGCACGCATTCCCCCAGCGCATACATCAGCCCGCCACCGCGGGCAATGTCGAGGAATTCGATGGGGGCAAGCCAGCCCCGGTTCGGGTGATTCCAGCGTACCAGCGCCTCCATGCTGACCATACGCTTGCCGGAGGCATCCAGGATCGGCTGGTAGAACACGTCCAGCTCGCGGTTGTTGATGGCCGCCCGCAGTTCCCGCTCCAGGGCAAAGCGGGATTGCGCGCTGATCTGGATGGCGGAATCAAACACCGTGGCCTGGGCCCGGCCGAGATGCTTGGCATGATACATCGCCGCTTCGGCACCCCGCAGCAGCTCCCGGGCTCGTTGGCAGTCCTCCGGCAAATGGCAGATGCCCAGGCTGGCGCTGACGCTCAGCGATTGCCCCGCCACCCGGATCGGCTGGCGTATCACGTCCTGAATCTGTAGCGCAGTGTCGCCAATGGAGTCGGCCTTGGTGTGATTGCGGATCAGCAATGCAAACTCATCACCGCCGATTCGCGCCAGCAGATCCTTGCCCTGCAGCCGCAGGCTGCGCAGGCGCTGGCCGATTTCGGCAATCACCGCATCGCCAACCTGGGGGCCGAGGCCATCGTTGATGGTTTTCAGGCGGTCGACGTCGACCCAGATCAGGGCCAGACTGCCCTGACCCCGCCGCTTGATCTTCTCGGCCAGGTGCGAGACCCGCTCCCGCAGAGAGTCCATATTGGCCAGGCCGGTCTGGGAGTCGAAGCGGCTAATGTAGTCCAGAGCCCGCTTGGAGTTCATCCAGCGTTCGTGGGTGTTGATCAGGCTGACGGTATCGGCAATGGCGACGGCAAAGGACATCTCGGGCAGTGTCCATTGCCTCGGGTGACATGCCTCCAGGCAGATCACGCCGCTCAGCCGCGAGCCCTCGAAAACCGGGGTGTCCAGCATGGAATGAACGCCGACCCTGGTAAGGTAGTCCGGGTTGAAGCTGGCGGTGCGTGGGTCGGTGTGGGCATCGTCGACGGCGATGATGCGCTCTTCGGCAATGGCCTGAAAATAGTTGGGGTGATCCGAGCGGTAGAGGCTGATCGGGCTCGGGTCAGTGCTGTGGGCGGCGGAGGTGGCTGGCGAGGCGCAGGGTTCACCGCTGCTCGCAGCCTCATGGCCGTCAAACAGGGTCTCACAGGTAATGCGATCCCGCTCCGGTGGGAAAATCCAGACGCTGACCCGCTCGACGCCCATCAGGCGACCGCATAACGCGGTCAGCGCCTCGAGTTTCAGGTGCCGCCGCTGGCCGATGAAGTTTGAGTCGTGGCTCAGTTCCATCAGGGCTTTGTGAAAGGTCACAAAGGTGTCGCTGTCTCGCATCGTGCTGCAGTCCCATCCTTTTGGAAAACTACGGTGTTTGCGGCAGATTGGTTCCTTCTTACTGCGCCTGCCACTCGGCTTCCATAGTGGCAGCGCAGTTTTGACCTGTCTAATTCTAGACTACCTCAGGCCTTTTAATCGACTGCGGCAATCGGAGGGGGTGACACCGATGCGGTGATGGAGTGTGCCAGCGATGGCCACGGCCGGGCCTCTTCCAGGGCGTAGGCCAGCTCCAGCAGGGTTCGCTCGTCACCGTGGCGCCCCATGAGATGCACGGCAATCGGCAGGTTGTTATGGGTCTGGCCCATGGGTAAGGCGATGGCCGGTGCACCGGTTGTGTTGGCCAGGGGTGTGAAGCTGACATAACGGGTCAGCCGCTCGAAAAGCTGGTCGAAATCCTGCTCCGGATTGAGGTAGCCAAGTTCCGGCGTGGTGTGGCCCAGAACGGGTGTCAATATGGCGTCGTAGCCCTCCACCGCCGCGGCGTATTCCTGCGCCGAGCGATGCAGTCGCCAGAGCGTGGCGGGCAGCTTGTAGAACTGTTTGCGGAACATCCGGTCCAGCCCGTGGGTCAGCCCGTCGACCCTGGATTTGTCGAAACCGGGATGCATCAGCTTGCGTCCGTTGGCTTTCACCCCGAACGCGAGCATGCCCCAGTAGCGGGCGAAGTCGTCGGGAAAGGTGGAGGCAATGGGCACATCCATCGGTACGATACGATGCCCCATGCTTTCCAGCAATCGGGCGGTGTGCTCGACGGTTTCTCGGGTTGCCGGGTCGGTGGGATGGCCATTGATGGAATCCAGCACCAGGCCAATGGTCATCGACCGTGATGACGCACCCTCCACCAGACCCAGCTCCGGCAACTTGCGGTTGCGGAAGTGCTTCTCCGCTTCGGCATAAAAGCGGGCGGTGTCGCGAACGCTGCGGGTCACCACGCCGTCGCACACGATGTTGATGGGCAACGCTTTTGCTGCTTCGTTGTCCACCAGTCGCCCACGGCTGGGTTTCAGGCCCACCAGGCCGCAACAGGCCGCCGGAATACGAATGGAGCCGCCGCCATCGTTGGCGTGCGCCAGCGGCACCACGCCCGCCGCTACCAGGGCAGCAGAACCGCCGGACGAGGCACCGGTAGAGTAAGCCAGATTCCAGGGATTGCGGGACGGCGGTGCTCCGGCATGCTCGGTGCTGGCGTTGAAGCCGAATTCCGGCAGGGCGCTCTTGCCGAGGCAGACATAGCCCTGAGCCAGCATCTGTTCCGCAAAGGCGCCCGTTGCCTTGGCAGCCTCGGGGGGAACGGCGGCAGAGCCGTGGCGTGTCGGCATGCCCGTGACATCCATGTTGTCCTTGATAAACGTCGGTACGCCCTGGAAAAAGCCATTGGCAGAGCGAGCCTGCGCTTCGGCGGCTTGCTCGAACGCCTCGAAGACGATGCCCTGGATAAAGGGTTCCACTTTTCGGGCTCGTGCAATGGCCGCGCTGGTGACTTCGGCGGCGGATACCTCGCCCCGTCGGATCAGATCGGCGACTGCCGTGGCATCGTGATCGCCCAGCGCGTCATCCTGGAAGGCGTGTATGGTGTCCGGTTTTTCCCGCGTGGTCATGGTGTGGCTCCTGAGCGTTGTTGCAACACTCTAGCTCGATTCCTAACGTGACGGTATGTCATATCGGGAAACTCCGGAGCGTAGCAGAGCATAGAAGAAATAAATCACCCCGTTACAAAATTCTGTCTTTTCTCGGCGGTTTTCAGGTACTAAGCTTGCAGCATTCACTTTTCAGCAAGCGTAAACCATGGACTTTGCAGAACCTTTCGTGCGGTATTTTCTCGGCATCTTTTTCCTGATGATCGGCCTTCAGTTCAGCGGAAGGAGCCTGGGGCTTTTCGAGCGTATGAAGGTCTCCTACATCCACTATGGCAGGAGGGGCAGTGCACCCTGGTGGCATCGGCACACCTTCAACGTGTTCCGGTCGCTGATTCTGGTGATCTGTCTGGCGAGAGTGGTGGTGGATCTTGATCCCTGGCTCGGGGTGTTTGACGGTCTTTACATTGCTCCGGTGCTGCTGCTGGGCATGATCTGCCTGCTGGCGTCCTTTACCCTGGTGAATTACTTCCAGGGCTACATGCACGAGGACTGGCGCTCGGGGATCGATCCGCAACAAAAATACCATCTGCTGACAGAGGGTCCCTACCGGCGCACCCGCAACCCGTTGTTCATGGCGGTCATGCTGGGGCAATTCGGGTTTTTTCTGGCGTTACCCAGCGTGTTCTCGGGGATCTGCCTGATTGCGGGAGTGCTGGTGATTACCCGCCAGGCCCGTGAGGAGGAAAAGGCGCTGGCGGAAATGTTCGGAGACGCCTATGAAGCTTACCGGCAGCGGGTTCCCCGCTGGCTCTGAAACCCCGGCTCAGCCGGTTTTGCGCGCTTCCTTGATCACGTCGTAGGCGTGGGAGATCTCGCGGGTGCGCTCTTCCGCCATTTCCCGCATGCTTTCCGGTAATCCGCGTCCGGCCAGTTTGTCCGGGTGGTTTTCACTCATCAATTTGCGATACACCTTCTTGATGTCCGCATCGCTGGCCGAAGGTGAAACCCCGAGGGCCTTGTAGGCGTCGTCCACCTGTTGTGCGGATGAGGGTTGGCCACGGCCTGCCTGACCAGCATGGGCGCCCCGGAGCATCGCTTCCAGCTGGTCCACCTGGCTCTCCGGCAAGCCCAGGCCGCGGGCAATCCGCACCAGCATCTCGTGCTCTGCCGGGTGTACCACGCCGTCAGCGGCGACGGCCGAGACCTGCACCTGCAGAAACATCTGCAGCAGCGCCGGTTGGCTCCCGGTCACGGACAGGAAATGGTTGAGCTCGGCCTCAAGGTCGAAGTCTGCCTCCTTGCCGCGGTTGAAGGCTGCTTTGGCCGATGCCTTCTGCTGCTCGGACAGGCGGAAACGCACGAACAGGGATTCCGCCATCTGGATTTCATCCCGGCTGACCACGCCGTCGGCTTTGCACAGGGCACCCATGACTGCGAAGACCGAATCCACAAAGCCGGACTGGATGCTCTGCAGCTTGCCCAGCAGACGGCGCTTCAGCCGCTGCATCAGAAACGCGCCAATGGCCGCACCGATCAGAAAGCCGGGAAACTTGCCGAACGAGTACCCGATCAGACCACCAATGATGATTGCAAACAGCATGGATATCCCTTCAAAGACGATAGATAAGCGCCAAAGTATACGGGTTTTCAGTCAGTTTTCATGAACAGGCTTTCATCTACGTCATCAATCTGATCGGCTCTCAGGTGCTGTTCGCCGTAGCGGCGGTAGATACCGGAGCTGACGAACAGCTCGAACACCGCGCGGTCAATATGGCCGTCGTCCACCATTCGCGCCATGATGGTGAGCGCCTGCGACAGGGTTTTACCCTCTTTGTAGGGCCGGTCGACGGCGGTCAGCGCCTCGCACACATCCGCCACCGCCATGATGCGTTCCGGGATGCCCAGCTCGTCTGCCGCCAGTCCGCGGGGGTAGCCCCGGCCGTCCATGCGTTCGTGATGAGTGCCGGCCAGGTGAGGGACATTGGCGAGACGGTCGGGCAGTGGCAGCGCATCGAGCATGCATAGGGTCTGCACAATGTGCTCGTTGATCTTGAAGCGCTCTTCCTCGGTGAGCGTGCCCTTCGCAACGGTCAGGTTATGGAGCTCGCCCCGGTTGAGGGCGTGGTCGGGCAGTGTCATGTCGAACCCCCAACGGTTGCGAGGGTCGTCTTTCTGAACGGGGGGCACCTGATCACCCCAGTGGCGGAGGTGCGACGGTTTGTCGGCCAGCAGAGTCTCCGTGGCCGGCAGTGCCGGTGCGGGTGTGTCTGCGAGGGCCTGCTGCTCGTCACCGGACAGCCCGAGGCGGTCACTGAAGTGTCGCTGCCAGGTGCGCGAGCCGATGTCACGAATGCGCTGGATAGCGCTGTCGTCCATGAATTCGCCACCGATGTTGGCGCTGGCAACACAGTCGAACTCTTCCTGCAGGCGCTGTTGCTGACGGTCACGCTCGGCCCGGGCGCTGGTGGCATCTTCGCCCGCGAGAATGGCATTGAGGCAGGCAATCTCGGCGTCCCGATGAAGCACTTCAAAGCGGGTGCGGATCTCGTGGATGCGGTTGTGAATGGTCTCCAGTTTGACGGCCTTGTCCACCACGTATTCCGGGCTGGTGATCTTGCCGCAATCGTGCAGCCAGGCGGCCAGATGAAATTCGTAACGCTGTTCCTCGTTCAGCCGGAAGTCGCGAAACGGCATCCGGGGGCTGTTCTGGGCTTCGTCCACCAGCATCTGCGCCAGTTTGGGTACCCGCTCACAGTGGCCGCCGGTGTAGGGAGATTTGGCGTCGATGGCGTTGGCCACCAGGCGGATAATGGCTTCCAGCAGAGCCTGCTGGCTCTCGATGAGCTCCCGGGTTTCTATCGCCACCGCCGCGGACCCTGCAATTTCATCCACGAACACGATCAGGTCATCACTCAGATGGGTGTGCTCACCGTGCTCCATTTCGATCACCATGGCCCCGATCAACTGTTTGCTGCGGTTGCGCAGTATGGCGAACACCGGATGCCCGGGCACGTGCTGGCGTAGCTGCCTGATGACATCGCTGTCGTCGGCGGTGGTGCTCACGCTGCTGATGGTGTCAGGCAGCTCCATGTTCCGGTCGACCGCCAGGTTCAGTTCACCCTTGTGGCGACCGAACAGATAGATTGCGCCCCGGCGCTGGCCGAGGATGTGAATGATCTGATCCAGAATGTCTTTCAGCAGGGTGTTGAGATCCTGACCACGGTTCAGCACCGTGGCGATGTTCTGGAAACTGTGAATGGTGCTGGCCATGTCGTTGAGTGCCACGCTGAGCTGTCTGGCCTCGCGGATGTGGGAATCGACCCTGATGGGGGTATCAAAACGGAAGCGCGACAGGGCACCGACATTATCAGTCAGGGTCTCCAGCGGTTTGCCGACCCGCCGCCCGAGGAACCAGCCAATCACCAGCAACAGCAAAGCGATGGCGCCTGCGATGAGAGTCTGGCGGGAGAGCGCTCGCCAGACATCCGCAAGCAGTTCATCCGCGGGAATGGCCACCACGATGGTGAAATGATCGCTTTTCAAAGCCGCCAGTGGCTCGGTCATGCCGTACCAGTCGCGTCCCGCCGAGGTGTAGCGGCTGACACCCCGGCGGCCGGTTTCGGTGCCGGCGTAGGCCAGTGCGTCCGCGAGGGCCGGATTGGCCAGCTCATCAAGCTGGACCGGACCGGGGTCCGCCCCGGTATCGGGCGATGGCGCTGCGCCGGAGTAGGCCAGTACTGCGCCGGAGCGGTTGACGATGCCGATGCGTGTATCCGGGGTGTGGCGGAGCTCTGCCAGTTGATGACTGAGGTCGGAGACCGTGACATCAATGCCGAAGACTGCGCCCCCGTCGCTTGCTGCGGTTTGCGCGGCCTGTCGTGATAAAGTCAGGCCGGTTTCACGGGTGGTGAAGAACACGTAGGGATCGGTCAGCTCGGTGACCCCGGACTCCCGGGCCCGCTGGTACCAGTT
>JAEPMM010000065.1 GCA_017643965.1 Marinobacter sp. | reverse complement strand
TCTTATGTAATTTCAATGAGCCATAGTGCATCTGATTTGCTTGAAGTTCTATTGCTTGTCGATTCCGCGGTGACGCTGGCGGTGGCCGTCGATGCCCTGGGTCCGGAGCGGGTCAGAGCGGTGATGATGCCGTTCCGCTACACCTCGGGCATGATCCTGGAGGATGCCGAGGCAGAAGCGGTGGCTCTCGGCGTGCAGTACGATGTGTACTCCATTGAGCCCATGTACGACGCCTTCATGGCCGCCTTGTCAAAGCCGTTTGAGGGCACCACACCAGACACCACCGAAGAAAATCTGCAGGCGCGGCTGCGGGGTGTGCTGCTGATGTCGCTCTCCAACAAGTTCCGTTCACTGGTGTTGACCACCGGTAACAAGAGCGAGATGGCCGTGGGGTACTCGACCCTGTACGGGGACATGGCCGGCGGCTTTGATGTACTGAAGGATGTGCCGAAAACCCTGGTGTTCCAGTTGGCCAGGTATCGCAATACCCTGTCTGCGGTGATTCCGGAGCGGGTGATAACCCGCCCACCGTCGGCGGAATTGGCGCCAGACCAGAAGGATGAAGACAGCCTGCCGGGCTACGACGTGCTGGACCAGATCCTCAACCTTTACGTGGAGCGGGACTTCAGTGCCGACGCCATTGTGGCTGAGGGCTTTGAGCGGCAGGACGTGGAGCGGGTGACGCGCCTGGTGGATATCAATGAGTACAAGCGCCGTCAGGCACCCATTGGCGTGCGGATCACCGAGCGGGGCTTCGGCAAGGATCGCCGATACCCGATCACCAACGGCTGGAAAATCGGGAAATAAGGGGTGGCCTTATTTCCCTGCGGTGTTATTCATCGCCCATCAGGCCGAAGGTCACCACGCTGGTGAGCGAGCGGTTTTCGCGTTTCAGCAGCGTGGGCACGAATTCGCCGTTGTCGTCGAGCGCGTCGCTGTCCGGGAAGTTCTCCGCCAGCAGGGCAATGGAGTCATCCGCGGCCTTGTTCAGCTCCATGAAGCGGAAGGTTTCCACCAGAATGATCAGTGCCTCCTCAACCGCCGGTGACGTGGAGTAGTTCTCAACCACATATCGGGCGCGGTTGTTGGCGGCCACATAGGCTTCACGCTTGATGTAATAACGCGCCGCATGAACCTCCAGCTCGGCCATGCGGTTGCGGATCGCGATCATACGCTGCCGTGCATCGGGTGCGTAGTCGCTGTTCGGATAGCGGTTGAGCAGGTCGGAGAAATCCCGGAAGGCCTGGCGTTGCTCACCGGGATCGCGGGCCGACACATCAATCGGGAAATAACGGGCGGCCAGGCCGATATCCAGGTTGTAGGAGGCCAGGCCCCGCATGTACATGGCGTAATCCGCATGCTCGCTCTGGGGGTTCAGTCGCAGGAAGCGGTCAGCGGCCGCCCGGGCACCCTCAAGATCAAGGTTCTGGTAACGGGCGTAAATCAGGTCCATCTGGGCCTGCTCGGCATAGCGGCCAAACGGGTAGTAGGTTTCCAGGGCGTCGAGATTCTCCTCGGCCT
Organism: Marinobacter sp.; assembly: GCA_017643965.1. GTDB lineage: Bacteria > Pseudomonadota > Gammaproteobacteria > Pseudomonadales > Oleiphilaceae > Marinobacter. Next base: position 10,048 of record JAEPMM010000065.1, on the reverse strand, counting down.
CGTTGAAGTTGCCGGAGCTCATGGCATCGCGGGCATTCTCGTAATAGGTCTGTTCCGGCAGCACTTCCTCCTCCTGATTGGAGGCGCAGGCACTGATCAACAGCGCGGTCGTGGCCAATAGCAATAATCGAACAACTGATCTCATGCCGGAATCCCGTATAATGACAAAAACGAATGATCGGCCATTGTAACGAGGAACCATTGCCTTGTGCAGTGGCTGGCCAGACTGATTGGAAATTTCTGACCGAAACGTAACACACCTTTACCGGCCCCGGGGGCTTAATGTCTGTTGAAAATCGAATTACCGCTGCCTTTTCCGTTCCGCCGGAACTGAGTGACCGTCGCCTTGACCAGGCCGCAGCGGAACTGATGCCGGAACATTCCCGTTCACGTCTTCAGGGATGGATCAAGAGCGGTGCCCTGACCGTGAATGGCGAGAGCCGCAAACCGCGGGACAAGGTGATGCTGAACGATCGCCTGGAACTCGACGCCGAGCCGGAAGTTCAGGTGAGCTGGCAGGCAGAAGCGATTACCCTCGATGTGGTCTATGAGGACGAACACCTGCTGGTGATCAACAAACCGGCCGGGCTGGTGGTGAACCCGGCTGCCGGCCATGCCGACGGGACCCTGGTGAACGCGCTGCTCAATTACGCCCCGGAAGTGGAGAACCTGCCCCGGGCGGGGATTGTGCACCGGCTGGACAAGGACACCTCCGGTATCATGGTGGTGGCGCGCAGCCTGATCGCGCATACCTCCCTGGTGGACCAGCTGCAGACCCGCACCATGGGGCGGGAATACGAGGCCGTGGTTGTCGGCACGCTGACCGGTGGCGCCACCGTCGACGCACCCATCGGTCGTCACCCGCAGGAGCGCAAAAAAATGGCGGTGGTGCCCGGTGGCACGCCCGCAGTCACCCACTACCGGCTGGTTGAGCGATTTGCCGCTCACACCCACCTGCGCTGCAAACTGGAGAGCGGCCGCACCCATCAGATTCGTGTGCACATGGCCCATGTGAAACACCCGCTGATCGGTGACCCGCAGTACGGCGGTCGCCTGCGTCTTCCCAAAGGCACCACAGAGGCCCTGCGACAGGTGCTGGCGGCGTTCCATCGCCAGGCCCTGCATGCGCGCCAGCTGACGCTCGAGCATCCGGAATCCGGAGAAATCCTGAGTTGGGAAGTGCCCATGCCGGACGACATGCAAAAGCTGCTGGCGGCGTTGCGCCAGCACGTCAAGGATCTGGAAAGTAATGACTTCTGAGGTGCCGCTCATCATTCCTGACTGGCCGGCGCCGGACCACGTGAGAGCCGTGTGCTCGACGCGCCTTGGCGGTGTGAGCGAGGCGCCCTGGGATGCGCTGAACCTCGGTACCCACGTGGGTGACGATCCCGATCGGGTGCGGCAAAATCGCCAGCGTCTAGCCGCCGCTGCCGGGATCGTGCCCGGCAACATCGGTTGGCTGGAGCAGGTGCACGGTACCGCTGTGGTGTCTCTGCCCACGGCCGGCGTGCCACGGGCTGACGCCAGTTTCACCCGCGAAACCGGAAACGCCTGCGTCATCATGACCGCAGATTGCCTGCCTGTTTTGCTGTGTGACCGGTCAGGCTCGCGGGTGGGCGCGGCCCATGCCGGCTGGCGCATCCTGTGTGGCGGTGTGGTTGAGGCGCTGGTCAGCGCCATGGGCGGCCAGCCTGCGGAATTGATGGCCTGGCTGGGTCCGGCCATCGGGCCGACGCGGTTCGAGGTGGGCCCGGAGGTGCGGGCCGAGTTCCTGGCCCATGATGCCGCTGCGGCCAGTGCGTTTGAGTCTTGCGGCGCACGGGAAAACCATTATCTGGCGGACATCTACCTTCTGGCGCGGCAGCGTCTCGCGGCCTGTGGTGTCAGCCAGGTCTACGGCGGTGACCGGTGCACGGTGTCAGAGCCGCAGCAGTTCTTCTCCTACCGTCGCGACGGCCAGACCGGACGCATGGCCAGCCTGATCTGGCTGGCTGACCAATCCTGACCCCCGTCAATTTTCTGACAGTTTCTGTCGGCCCCCGCTTGAAGTCCCCCCGGTTGCCCCTACATTTAAGACAAAGCAAACGGGATGTCGGCGATAGCGCCCGGGCATCCGGTCACCGAATCGGGGAAAACAGATTATGCGAATTGACAAACTCACCAGCCGGCTGCAAACCGCTCTCGCGGATGCGCAGTCACTTGCCGTCGGTAAGGATCACAATTTTATCGAGCCCCTGCATCTGATGCAGGCATTGCTGGATCAGGACGCCAGCTCCATCAAGCCGCTGCTGAAACAGGTGGGCGTGGAACCCGGCCGGGTTCGACAGGCGGTTGCCCGCGAGATTGAACATCTGCCGGAAGTTCAGGGCTCGGCGGGGGATGTGTCCATGTCCAACGACATGGGGCGGTTATTCAATATTGCAGACAAGCTGGCGCAGAAGCGAAAGGATCAGTTCATCTCCAGTGAATTAATGCTGTTGGCGGCGTTGGAGGATCGCGGCACGCTGGGGCGGGTGCTGAGAGAGCAGGGGGTCGACAAGGCCGCGCTGGAAAAGGCCATCGACGAGGTGCGTGGCGGTGAGTCGGTGAACAATGCCGCCGCCGAGGAAAGCCGCCAGGCGCTCTCCAAGTACACCATCGATCTGACCGAGCGCGCTGAAGCCGGCAAACTCGATCCGGTGATCGGGCGCGATGACGAGATTCGCCGCACGATTCAGGTGCTGCAGCGTCGCCGCAAGAACAACCCGGTACTGATCGGTGAGCCCGGGGTGGGCAAGACCGCCATCGTCGAGGGCCTGGCCCAGCGCATCGTGAACGGCGAAGTGCCTGACGGCCTGAAAGACAAGAAAGTACTGTCGCTGGACATGGGCTCGCTGATCGCCGGCGCCAAGTTCCGCGGTGAGTTCGAAGAGCGCCTGAAGGCGGTGCTGAATGAGCTGTCCAAGCAGGAAGGGCAGATCATTCTGTTCATTGATGAGATCCACACCATGGTGGGTGCCGGCAAGGCCGAGGGCTCGATGGACGCGGGCAACATGCTCAAGCCGGCGCTGGCCCGCGGCGAGCTGCACTGTGTGGGCGCCACAACACTGGACGAGTACCGCGAGAACATTGAAAAAGATGCGGCACTGGAGCGTCGCTTCCAGAAAGTGCTGGTCAGCGAGCCCAGTGAAGAGGACACCATTGCTATCCTGCGGGGCCTCAAGGAGCGCTACGAAGTGCACCACGGGGTTGAGGTAACCGATGGGGCGATCATCGCAGCGGCCCGGCTGTCGCACCGTTACATCGCCGATCGTCAGCTGCCGGACAAGGCCATTGATCTGGTGGATGAGGCAGCAAGCCAGATCCGCATGGAGATGGATTCCAAACCGGAAGCCCTCGATCGCCTCGAGCGCCGCCTGATTCAGCTCAAGATTGAGCGCGAAGCCCTGAGGAAAGAAACCGATGCGGCATCGAAAAAGCGACTTGAAGAGCTGTCCGATGTGATCACCAAGGTCGAGCTTGAATACGCCGACCTGGAAGAAATCTGGAACACCGAAAAGGCCGCGTTGCATGGCTCCCAGAAGATCAAGAGCCAGCTCGAGCAGGCCAGGATCGATCTGGAAAACGCCCGCCGTGGGGGTGACCTGGGGCGCATGTCAGAGTTGCAGTACGGCAAGATCCCTGAGCTGGAGCGCCAGCTCGACATGGCCAGCCAGGCCGAGATGATGGAGATGAAACTGCTGCGCAACCGGGTCACGGATGAGGAAATCGCCGAGATCGTCTCCAAGTGGACCGGCATTCCCGTCTCCAAGATGCTGGAGGGCGAACGTGACAAGCTGATGCGCATGGAGGAAGCGCTCCATGGCCGGGTCATCGGTCAGGAAGAGGCGGTGGAAGCCGTGTCCAACGCGGTGCGCCGCTCCCGGGCCGGGCTGTCGGACCCGAACCGGCCCAACGGCTCGTTCCTGTTCCTCGGCCCCACCGGCGTGGGCAAGACCGAGTTGTGCAAGGCGTTGGCCTCATTTCTGTTTGACACCGAAGAGGCCATGGTGCGCATTGATATGTCGGAGTTCATGGAAAAGCACTCTGTCGCCCGTCTGATCGGTGCCCCCCCGGGCTACGTTGGCTATGAGGAGGGCGGTTACCTCACCGAGGCGGTTCGCCGCAGACCCTACTCGGTGCTGCTGCTCGATGAGGTGGAGAAAGCACACCCGGATGTGTTCAATATCCTGTTGCAGGTGCTGGAAGACGGGCGCCTGACCGACGGTCAGGGCAGAACGGTGGATTTCCGCAATACCGTGATCGTGATGACCTCGAACCTCGGCTCTGACATCATCCAGCAGAAGGCGGGAGAGGAAAATTACGAGTCCATGAAGCACGCGGTGATGGAGGTGGTGGGAACGCATTTCCGCCCCGAGTTCATCAACCGCGTGGACGAGGTTGTGGTGTTCCATCCGCTGGCCGAAACCCAGATTCAGGGTATTGCCAAGATCCAGATTGAGTCGCTCAGCAAGCGGCTGAAAGAGCAGGAGATGAAGCTTGAGCTGGATGAGGCGGCCATGGAACTGCTGGCGGAAGTAGGATACGACCCGGTGTATGGCGCGCGACCGTTGAAGCGGGCTATCCAGCGTATGATCGAAAACCCGCTGGCGCAGCGGTTGTTACAGGGCGATTTCGTGTCCGGTGACACCATTCGCGGCACGGTGAGTGATCACAAGCTGGTGTTTGACAAAGCCTGACAACGCCCTCTTCGGGGCCAGCGGCTGAAAACAAAAGAGGCGACCTGATTGGTCGCCTCTTTTTTTTCGGCTGTGTTCAGCGTTCAGCGTTTTCGCTGCTTTCCGCGCCACAGTTTTCGCTGGCGATGTCTTCAAATTTCTGCCGTTGCTCCTGAATCTCTTCCGCGGACAGGTAGCGCTGTTCACCGTTCTCCTCGACCCGGATCCGGCTGTTGCGTTCGAGTATGGTGAGATTGCTGCGTGCGGTCTCACAGTTGGCCTCGCGCTGCTTGCGGCGGGCCTCCTCCACGGCGGATTCCTCACGCTTGCCGGCGGCATCCGCTTCGCGCGCCTCCAGCTCTTCCAGTTGCTGCTGTGGGCTTTTCGGCCGCTGATCGCCGGAGGTTTTGCCGGTGCGGATATTGACCCGCTCGGTCTGCTTGCCGGTGGGCTCTCTGTCGCCAAAGTGCGTCACACCGTTCTCGTCCGTCCACTTGTAAACGGAGGCGGCGGTAGCTGCCTGGGGAACCGTCAAAGGCACTACTGCCAGAATAATTGCCAGTGTCAGGGTTTTTTTGTTCATCAGTCTACTCGTCTCGCGTTAGCCAGGCCGGGGCAATTGAGGGTTGCTCCGTTGTGTTTTGATCTATTTATCATGCCAGTTGGCGTTCCTGATTTCTTCAGGTTGGTTCAAATACCTGCACAAAGTATGGCAGACCTTTCACCACTATGGGCGTAGAATCCGCACACTGCTATTGACAGGGAGTTTCCCGCTGTCAAAATTACCGATTGCCTGAAGACAGGGGTCAATACGGCAGGCAATCCCGAGCGAGTATCCCCCGTTAATCACCACACTGAACGCGCCGCGCACAGGTCGCGGGATGGTTGTTGCTTATTTGCAACCCGTCGATTGGCCGTTCTCCGCAACCCTCAGGAGGGCGGCTGGCCAGGAGACAACCTCTTAAAGGTAGTGTGGAGGAGCAGCCGGTGTCGCTTTCAAAAGAAGCAGACAGACCGGGTATCCAGGCAACCGGGAGCTATCCCGGCTCATTCACTCGTAGAAGAGGGTAGAAAATCGTGGAGTTATTGTCTGGCGCCGATATGCTGATCCGGTCCCTTCAAGATGAAGGCATCGAATACATATACGGCTATCCGGGTGGTGCAGCCCTTCATATTTATGATGCGCTGTTCAGGCAGGATAAGGTCAAACACATTCTGGTCCGGCACGAGCAGGCCGCAGTCCACATGGCTGACGGTTACGCGCGGGCAACCGGAAAACCGGGCACCGTGCTGGTTACCTCGGGTCCTGGAGCCACCAACACCATTACCGGCATTGCCACTGCATTCATGGACTCCATCCCGATGGTGGTTCTGTGCGGTCAGGTTGCGTCTACACTGATCGGCGAGGATGCGTTCCAGGAGACCGATATGATCGGTGTCTCCCGTCCCGTGGTTAAACACAACCTGAGCGTTCGCCACCCGGAAGAGATTCCCGAGGTGATCCGCAAGGCCTATTACATTGCCTCGACCGGTCGCCCCGGGCCAGTAGTGGTGGATATCCCCAAGGATATGACCACACCGAACGAGCGCTTTGAATACGTGTTCCCGAAAAAGATCAAGCTGCGCTCCTACAACCCGGCCATCCGTGGCCACGCCGGCCAGATCAAGAAAGCGGTCGACATGTTGATGGCGGCCAAGCGCCCGATCATCTATGCGGGCGGTGGTGTGATCCTTGGGAAGGCCTCCGATCAGCTGACCGAGCTGGTGCGCATGCTGGGGTATCCGATCACCAACACCCTGATGGGGATTGGTTGTTACCCTGCATCGGACAAGCAGCACCTTGGTTGGCTGGGTATGCACGGCACCTACGAATCCAACATGGCCATGCATCACTCGGACCTGATCCTCTGTGTGGGTGCGCGATTCGATGATCGGGTGACCAACGCCACCGAGAAGTTCTGTCCCGGCGCGCGCATTGTTCACATCGACATTGACCCGGCGTCCATCTCCAAGACCATTGACGCCGATGTGCCAATCGTCGGGCCCGTCGACGCGGTGCTTAAAGAGATGATCACCCTGGTCAAGGAAAGCAAGGACAAGCCCGATGCCGACGCGATCGCTTCCTGGTGGAAGCAGATCGACGAATGGCGGGCGTTCCACGGTATGCGCTACGAAAACAGTGGCGACACCATCAAGCCGCAGGAAGTGATCGAAACCTTGTGTCGTCTTACCAATGGCGAGGCTTATGTCACCTCCGATGTGGGGCAGCACCAGATGTTCGCCGCCCAGTACTACAAGTTTGACAAGCCCAACCGCTGGATCAACTCCGGCGGCCTCGGCACCATGGGCTTCGGTCTTCCCGCGGCCATGGGCGTCAAGCTGACGCATCCGGACGACGAGGTGCTCTGCATCACCGGGGAAGGCAGTATCCAGATGAACATCCAGGAGCTGTCCACCTGCAAGCAGTACAACCTGCCGGTGAAGATCATCAACCTGAACAACCAGGCCCTGGGCATGGTCAAGCAGTGGCAGGACATGAACTACGAGTCGCGCCACGCCGAGTCCTACATGGAATCCCTGCCGGACTTTATCAAGCTGGCCGAAGCCTACGGCCACAAGGGTGTCCGGATCGAGAAGAAGGAAGATCTGGAGACCAGGCTCAAGGAAGTGCTGGCGATGAAAGACGACCTGGTGTTCGTGGATATCTACGTCGACCGGTTCGAGCACGTCTATCCGATGCAGGTGGCCCGTGGTTCCATGAAAGACATGTGGCTCAGCAAGACGGAGAGGGTGTGATCATGCGTCGAATCATTTCTGTTTTGCTGGAGAACGAACCGGGCGCCCTGTCCCGGGTGGTGGGGCTTTTTTCCCAGCGCAACTACAACATTGAAACCCTTACCGTGGCGCCGACCGAGGACGAGACCCTGTCCCGTCTGACCGTGACCACCACGGGTTCGGACAAGGTTATCGAGCAGATCACCAAGCAGTTGAACAAGCTGATTGAAGTGGTGAAGCTGGTGGATCTGACCGAGGGTTCCCACATCGAGCGAGAGCTGATGCTGGTCAAGCTCAAGGCCACGGGGTCCCAGCGCGCCGAAATCAAGCGCACCGTCGACATCTTCCGCGGCCAGATCGTTGATGTCACCAGTTCGGTTTATACCGTGCAGCTGGCGGGCGACAGCGAAAAGCTGGACGGCTTTATTCAGGCGGTGGGTACATCCGGCGTGCTCGAGGTGGTTCGTACCGGTGTATCCGGCATCGCTCGCGGCGAAAAGGTGCTGAGTCTCTGACCGGCGCCCAATCCATTTTCAAATCATGGCCCCCTGGGCGGGGCCGGTAAATTACTGAGGTTATCCCATGCAGGTTTATTACGATAAGGATTGTGATCTTTCCATCATCCAGGGCAAGAAAGTTGCCGTGATCGGTTTCGGTTCCCAGGGCCACGCCCACGCGTGCAACCTGAAAGAGTCCGGCGTTGACGTCACCGTGGGCCTGCGCCCCGGCTCGTCTTCCGTTGCCAAGGCCGAGGCCTATGGCCTGAAAACCAGCGACGTGCCGTCTGCGGTTGCCGCCGCTGATGTGGTCATGGTGTTGACTCCGGACGAGTTCCAGGCGCAGCTGTACGCCGCGGAAATCGAGCCCAACCTGAAGCAGGGTGCTACCCTGGCGTTCGCGCACGGTTTTGCGATTCACTACAACCAGATCGTTCCGCGCAAGGACCTGGATGTCATCATGGTCGCCCCGAAGGCGCCGGGCCACACGGTTCGCACCGAGTTCACCAAGGGCGGCGGTATTCCTGATCTGATCGCGATCTTCCAGGACGCGTCCGGTAACGCCAAGAATCTTGCACTGTCCTACGCCAGCGGCATCGGCGGCGGCCGCACCGGTATCATTGAAACTACGTTCAAGGACGAAACCGAAACCGATCTGTTCGGTGAGCAGGCCGTTCTGTGTGGTGGTGCGGTTGAACTGGTCAAAGCCGGTTTTGAAACCCTGACCGAAGCCGGTTATGCACCGGAAATGGCGTACTTCGAGTGTCTGCACGAGCTCAAGCTGATCGTTGACCTGATGTACGAGGGCGGCATCGCCAACATGAACTACTCCATCTCCAACAACGCGGAGTACGGTGAGTACGTGACTGGCCCGGAGGTCATCAACGAGCAGTCCCGCGAAGCCATGCGTAACGCGCTGAAGCGTATCCAGAGCGGTGAGTACGCCAAGATGTTCATCTCCGAGGGGGCTCTGAACTACCCGTCCATGACCGCGCGTCGTCGCCAGAACGCTGCTCACGACATAGAAGTGGTGGGTGAGAAGCTGCGCGGCATGATGCCGTGGATCTCCGCGAACAAGATCGTGGACAAGGACAAGAACTGAGTCGGATTTCCGATACAGTTCTGAGAACGCGGCCCGGGTGGCCGCGTTTTTCGTATATACTCCGCACATATACTTTCCGGAGTGAATGGAATGAGTGAAGACAAAAATATCCCGGAATCGGAAAAGGTCGCCGGATCAGACAAGCTGACGGCATCATCGTCTGTTGGTGAGTATGAGCCCGGCGAAGTGGTGGAAGAGGAGCTGGTAGAGGGCGCCCCGGTGCGGCGCAAGGGAATCTATCTGCTGCCGAATGCGCTGACCACGGCGTCTTTGTTCTCCGGTTTTTATGCCATTGTGTCGGCAGCCAATGGCATGTTCGACAACGCTGCCATCGCAGTGTTTGTGTCAATGATTCTGGATGGACTTGACGGCCGGGTCGCGCGAATGACCAACACGCAGAGCAAATTCGGCGAAGAGTATGACAGCCTGTCGGACATGGTTGCCTTCGGGGTGGCGCCGGGGCTGGTTGCGTTCTTCTGGTCATTGAATGAGCTGGGTCAGGTAGGTTGGGCCGTCACTTTCATTTACGTGGCGGGGGCTGCATTGCGCCTGGCACGTTTCAATACCCAGATCGGCTCGGTCGACAAGAAGTTCTTCGTGGGGCTCGCCAGTCCTGCGGCCGCCGCCTGTGTGGCCGGGTTGGTGTGGTGTTTCCACGATGTCGATCCGGCAACCTGGTTGACCCTGATGACCATTATCGTGGTTGGTGGTAGTGGCGTGCTGATGGTCAGCAACATCCTGTACCGCAGTTTCAAGGATCTTGATTTGCGGGGGCGGGTGCCTTTTGCCGCCATCTTGCTGGTGGTGCTGACCTTCGTAGTGATCGCGCTGGATCCGGCCACCGTATTGTTTACCGGGTTCCTGATTTATGGGTTGTCCGGTCCCTGCCTTGCGTTGACGCGCAAAGCACGCCGCAAATCGGCCTCCGCAGACTGATGTGTGGCTTCCCCGACCCGTCTGGCAGGTCGGGAATCTTC
>JAEPMM010000336.1 GCA_017643965.1 Marinobacter sp. | reverse complement strand
CGTTGTTTTCGAGGGCGAGGCGGTTGGCAATCTGGCGGGCTTCGTCTTCCGCGGACAGGCCGAACTGGTAGAGACCCGTCGGGATGTCGCTGTCGTCGGGCAGGTAGTTCAGACCGAGTACCGGTACCGGTAACGTCTCCAGCCGGGCCAGTGCTGCCAGGGCGTCTTTTTCGAGAGGGCCAACAATCAGATCCTGGCCGTCTGCAGACAGCTCACGGTAGAGCTCATTGAAGTCCGAATCGGCCGAGTTGACCACGCGAATGCTGGTTTTGCTGCGGTCGGCAGACTCGTCGCTGTAGTAGGCGGCAAAAAAACCGTCGCGGATGGCCTTGCCGGCGCTGGCCAGTGGTCCTTCCAGGGGCAATGCCAGCGTGATCTGTTCCGGGCGGGACTCGGCGAGGCTGGCAATCAATCCGAGTTCCGAAGGCAGGGCGCTTGCGGCCGGGTGCCCGGGCCAGTTGTTCTGCCATTCGCGGACCAGGCGACCCTGTTCATCGAGGTTCATGCCGGGCTCGCGGAGAATGCCGGCCAGTTCAATCCAGCCCTGGGCCTCGTAGCCGATGACCGTTCCGCTCTCTTTGGACAGCTGGGCGTCGGATGTGGCTTTCAGGGCGAGCCAGATGCGATCGTGGATCGCCTGCACATCCTGGCGCGAATCCGACTGCGCCAGAGTGATCAGCGTGGCGGCGGCACCCAGATGGTCGCCTGCCAGTTGAAGCGTGTCCGCCTGCAGGTTGGCAGCACGCGACATGATGCCGCGCTCGTAACGGAGAAACTGGTCGCGGGGCAGCTCGTCGGCCAGCTGAGAGGCCCAGTCGCTGTCCTCAAGTGCTGTGGCGCTTGCTATGGACAGCAGCAGATACTGGTCCTCGAGGTCTGCCGCCACTGGTGCGAGCTGGTCGCTCTGCAGGATGCGGCGCGCCGAGGCATGATCGTCGCGGTTCTGGAACTGATCGGCCGATCTCAACAGATACCTTTGGGCCTCCTGGCGGTCGCCCTGGCTGCTGGCTGTTTGTAATGCCTGTTCAGCAGTTTCCGCGGTATGGGATTCCAGATTGACGCTGGCACATCCGGCGGCCAGCACAGTCAGCATCAGAAGAGTGACGAACGTTTTCAGGTTCAAACGGTGTTTGGTCATGGCAGGCTCACGAACTCCGGGTAAATACGCTTGTGACGCCGGATAAACGGCGGCATCATGCCGAAAGCTCGGGCATTTCCGGGCTTTCCTGTATCGTTCTCAGGCTGGCAAGTTTAACAGCTCCCGGCTCATTTCACATGACGTAGGTGTCATGGATCCCTGGCAAAGAGAGGCAATGTTGTGAAATCAGCTCCCGGTTCCGGCGCGGGCACCCTGTATATCGTGGCCACCCCCATTGGTAACCTCGACGATCTGTCGCCTCGGGCAGCGTCTGTGCTGGCGGGTGTCGCGGTGATTGCCGCCGAAGATACCCGTCACAGTGGCCGTCTGTTGCAGCATCTGGGTGTTCAGAAACCGTTGCTGGCGCTGCACGACCACAACGAGCGGGATCGTGCCGGCCAGGTACTGGCTCGATTGGAGGCGGGGGAGGATGTCGCGTTGGTCTCCGATGCCGGCACGCCACTGATTTCCGATCCTGGCTATGTGCTGGTTCGTCAGGCCCGCGAGCGCGGCCTTCGGGTCAGCCCTGTGCCCGGGCCCTGCGCTCTGATTGCAGGGCTCTGTGCCGCAGGGCTGCCGACGGATCGTTTCCTGTATGCCGGGTTTTTGCCAGCCAAGCGTGGCGCCCGCCGAGCCGAGCTGGAGCTGCTGGTGACCGAGCGGGCGACGCTGGTCTTCTACGAGTCGCCGCACCGGATTCTGGAAACCGTGGCCGAAATACGCGATGTGATGGGCGCGGAAAGAGAGCTGGTGCTGGGGCGGGAGCTGACGAAAACCTTCGAGACTTTCTATGCGGGCTCGGCGGGCGTGGTGTGCGACACCCTTGAGCAGGATCCTAATGGCGCCAGGGGAGAGTTTGTTGTGATGGTGGCCGGTGCTCCACCGGATGAAGGTCCTGGCGATGCCGGTGAAGTGAACACAGATCAGCTTCTCAGCCTGCTGTTGGCCGAGTTGCCGGTAAAGAAAGTGGCGCGAATGGTGTCAGAATTGACCGGGCGTCCGAAGAACGAGTTGTATCAGCGGGCGTTGGCGCTGAAGCCCGATGAGCGAAAAACGTAGCCCGTGTATGGTTTTTCTTGCGCCTCCCCGGTCGCACGGGTATCGTCGTGCCCGAGCTCGCCAGACAGTCGCCGCCAGTCCGCTGGGGGAGGAAAGTCCGGGCTCCACAGGGCAAGGTGCCAGGTAACGCCTGGGCGGCGTGAGCCGACGGAAAGTGCAACAGAAAGCAGACCGCCTAAGCGCCTTCGGGCGCCGGTAAGGGTGAAACGGTGCGGTAAGAGCGCACCGCGTGACTGGCAACAGTTCACGGCGATGGTAAACCCCACCTGGAGCAAGACCAAATAGGAATCCAATGGCGTGGCCCGCGCTGGATTCGGGTAGGTTGCTTGAGGCCTGCGGTGACGCAGGCCCTAGATGAATGACTGTCCACGACAGAACCCGGCTTACCGGCGAGCTCGTTTTTTCTTAACCTGCCTTTGTGATGCTTGTCATTCTGAGGCAGCGTCCTTTATAGCCAAAAAATCTTAAACCTCACTTGCCATCTTCAGACCTTTTTGCAGGTCTATGATTTTTCTCCGTTTCTTTTTGGTAATCTCCGATATCCGGCGAGCCCTCGCCTCTAACCTCTTGTCATAAAAGGAACTTTTACAGGTGCGACGCCGTTAACGGCGCTTGCATTGTGTATTGCGTGTTTCTATAGTGTGCAGGAGTGGGAAAAAGTGGTTTTTAGTGGTTTTTTTAGGTTTCTGAACCCCAGAGTCGGTGCGAATGAGCAATTTTCTCGGCAGTCATGCCATCAATATGGATGCGAAGGGTCGCCTGGCGATCCCCGCCAAGGTGCGCGAAGAGCTCGCGCAGGCCTGTGGTGGGCGCATTGTATTGACGGCCAACGCCGATGAAGAGCGTTGTCTTCTGCTGTATCCGGAACCGGAATGGGAGATTCTGCGTCCGAAAATCGAAGCGCTGCCCAATATGAACAAGGCCGCCCGCCGGCTTCAGCGCCTCATTCTCGGTAATGCGGCACCCATGGAGCTGGACGGCGCAGGTCGCATTCTAGTGCCGCCGACGCTGCGCTCCTATGCCCACCTGGAAAAGAAGCTGATGCTGATCGGCCAGGGCAAGAAGCTGGAGCTCTGGAGTGAGGAGCGCTGGCTGGCCTGGCTGGATGAGTCCACCGACGACGATGACATGCCGCCGGAGATGGAGGCATTGTCCCTATGACCTCCGAGCGCAAGCAGGGGGCGGCGGGCCAGACGTTCTCGCATCGCTCCGTGCTCCTGGATTCGGCGGTCGATTATCTGGTTAATGACCCCGACGGTTTGTACGTGGATGGCACCTTTGGCCGGGGTGGCCATAGTCGTCTTGTATTGGGAAAGCTGGCAGATTCCGGTCATCTGCTGGGGATCGACAAGGATCCTGAAGCGATCCGGGTGGCTCGTGAGCTGGCGGATCAGGACAAGCGATTTTCCTGTTACCACGGCTCCTTCGCGGATCTGGGCGAAGCGATCGCCGGTCAGGGCTGGAACACCGTCAACGGCGTGCTGCTGGATCTGGGGGTGTCTTCTCCCCAGCTTGATGACGCGTCGCGGGGCTTCAGTTTCATGCGGGACGGACCGCTGGACATGCGGATGAATCCGCAGCAAGCCCCCAGTGCCGCGCAATGGCTGGCAGAGGCGGATGAAAAAGACATTGCTGACGTGATTTTCCGATACGGCGAGGAGCGGTTCTCTCGCCGTATCGCGCGTCTGGTGGTGGAGCAGCGGCAGGAGTCGCCTATCAGCACCACCCGGGAACTGGCAGAGCTGGTGAGCAAAGCCGTGCCCAAAAAAGAAAAGCACAAGCATCCCGCTACCCGGACCTTCCAGGCGATCCGGATTTTTATCAATCGGGAGCTT
>JAEPMM010000410.1 GCA_017643965.1 Marinobacter sp. | reverse complement strand
TTCGGAGACAATGGTGGCGATCTCGCGAACATCTGCGTAGCGAATACCAATGGTTTCGGAAATACGGCGGTGGCTCATGCGGGACGGGTTCTCGACCGCAATGGTGGTGAACGCGGCGTTGGGCACGTAGAGCGGGCGTTTATCAAAGGTGCGCACGGTGGTCAGCCGCCAGCCGATGTGCTCAACCGTGCCCTCAATGTTCCGGTCCGGTGAACGCACCCAGTCGCCGACCTTGAACGGCCGGTCCAGGTGGATAATGAAACCGCCAAAGAAATTGGCCAGCAGATCCTTGGCCGCGAAACCCACGGCAATACCACCAACGCCACCAAACGCCAGCACACCGGAAATACTGTAACCAAGGGATTGCATCGCAATCAGCACCGCGGTGATGATCACCACCGCACGGGACAGCTTACTGACGGCGTTGACCGTGGTGTAATCCATCGGCGTGACCATCTTCACCGGCGACGTCAGGATGCCCTCACCTTCCTTGATCAGCCGCAACAGCGCCCACACCAAGACCCAGACGAATCCGATCTGCAGCAGCTTTTCATTGATCGAGAATATCTCGGCCTCGGAATAGCGGTAGGCCACCTCGGCGGCCCAGTACACACCCTGGATCCAGACAAAGGCGACGACCGGCTTTCTTGCCGCGTGCAGAAAGGTGTCGTCCCAGAGGTTCTTCGTCCTGGCAAAGCGTCGTTCCAGGGCACCCACAATGTAGCTGGCCACGTAGGCGGCCGTCGCGGTCCCGGACACCAGGGCGAACACCACAATGCCGACCCGCCAACTCTCCGACAACAGGTCCCAGTTTTCAATCCAGCTGTTTATGGTCGCCTGCAGTTCTCCGATCATTCCTGTCCCCGGTGATCAATTCAGTGTCAGGTGAATCTGGGCGGTCGGAACCGCTCAGGCCTCGTCGATAATGACAACGGTGCCGGGCTCGACCAGATCGAACAGCGCGATGACATCGGCATTGCGCATGCGGATACAGCCATGGGATTTTGCCACGCCCATGGGCTCGGTATCCGGTGTGCCGTGAATGTATATGAAGCGCCGAAAACTATCGACCCCGGCACCGCGATTTTTTCCCGGCTCGCAGCCACACAACCAGAGAATGCGAGACAGTATCCAGTCGCGCCGGGGATGCCGGGCGGCCAGCTCTGGAGAGTAGATTTCGCCGGTGGGGCGGCGGGCAACGAACACGGTGTTTTCCGGCAGGCCATCGCCCACCATGGCGCGGATAACGTGCTTGCCACGGGGGGTGCAACCACTGGCGTTCTGCTCGCCAGGGCCGTTCAGTGCTGTGGACACAGGCCGTTCAAACAGGCGAGTGCCGTCAGCACCGATGAGCGCCAGAGATTGGTCAGCAATACTGATTCGCAGGTGAGGCGCGGCGCCCTCTTGGGTACTCATGTGCAGCTAAGCTCCGGATAGCCATGGCCAATCCGGAAGCCTAACCGACAGCAGACAACTCAGGCAACCGGTGCTTCGCTGAGCGAGGGCATTAACACGGTGTCCTGAGCCTGCATGCCTGCGGCCAGGAACGGCACCAGGCGAGCGGCAATTTCCTGCACCGTTGTCTCCACGCCCAGCTTGTTCTGCAGGATGTCTCTGAGGGCATCACTGCTGGACATGGTGAACGCGGTAGCACCGAGCATGAACTGGATGCGCCAGTAGCGGTCAACCGCGGATAACTGCGGCGTGGCTTCCTTGAGCAGACGCATGAAGCGGCTGAACGGCTGGCTGTATTCCTGCTCCAGAAACTTGCGCAGATGCCCCTGGGACTGGGTATAGGCAAGACCGAGCAGGCGCATGAAAATGGAGATGCCGTTCTCGTTACGCTGAGGCATGCGCACGGCACTTTCGGTCAGGGCCCAGAGGGTCTGGTTGAGTGTTGGCGGATGGCCATCACAGCGCTCTTCCAGATCGTTGAAGGCGTTTTCCAGCGTGGCCGAAAACGGCGTCAGGAAGCGGGCAAACACTGCATGAATCAGCGCGTTTTTCGACCCGAAATGGTAATTGACAGCCGCGAGGTTTACTTTAGCCTTACTGGTGATCATTCGCAGCGAGGTTTCGGAGAAGCCCCGATCGGCGAACAACTCTTCAGCAGCATCCAGAATGCGGTCAACGGTATCAGACTGAGCCATATTGTTTTCAGTGCCTCTAGCAAACGTCTGTTTGAAACATACGTTTGAGACACCCTTATGTCAAGCTCTCTGCCCCGGCGACGCGGCCACCGACGCCCAGCCCCGGTCCATGGCTTGCTGATTGCCATCAAAGAAGGCTTTCTGCACCCGGTCATACGCCTTTTCCGCCTCCAGGAGATAGATCAGATACAGACGGATGTACTCGCGGCGGGTCATGTTACGGGCCAGTGCCCGCTGCTCGGACAGCGCCAGCAGTTCGCTGAACCGGGAGGATCGGAGCGAGGCGTTGAACTCCGCCATGCGGGCGCACTGCCAGACCAGTCCTTCCTTACCTTCCAGATGCTCGATGTGCTTGCGGGCATCCCGCAACAAGCGCTGGCGTTTGATCACCAGATCCAGGTAAGACGGGCGTGAGGTGTAAATGCGGCGAATCGCCGGCACACCCAGCATCAGGATGATGGCGAAGGCACCGAACCCGCCACCGGCAATCCACGCGGGCACAAACCCGGTGAGGCCGCTCAGAAACACCAGCGCCGCGACCAGCGCACTGAACAGCCACAGGTCACGGTTACGCCTTGCGGCGGCAAGGGAATAATTGTCAGGCCAGCCCGACATGGCCAGCAGGTCGAAATCCATCAACAGCACCCGGTCACATTGCTTGAGCATCAGGCGTAACTTGCGCTGCCGGGTTTCCGCCAGGGCTTTTTCAATCGCGGCCGGACTTTCCTCCTGCTCAGACTGGTCCTGGCCGGATTCCGGTGCAGCCGGTGAAGTCGCTGTGGCGGGTTCAGCCGGGCCCAGGTCATCCCTGTCAGCATCGCTTGCCGGCAGCTCCGTACCCTGAGCGGCCACGGCGGGGTCTTTTGCCGGCGGCGGCGCCGTCGATACCGCCTGTGACCTGGCGGGCGATGGTGACATAAT
>JAEPMM010000007.1 GCA_017643965.1 Marinobacter sp. | reverse complement strand
GTACGACCTTTTTCCTATCGGGCCCTGGACCGATATTCATGCACTGGGTATCACGATGATTGAGCTGTTGACCGGTAGCCGGCCAGGCACGGCTTATGAACGCCAGGATGACCAGGTAAAAACCGGGCAGGACTCTTTGTTGCCGTTCCTGAGCCAGATTGCGGCTGGGTATGGTAGCGCCGTCGCTGAAGCTCTCAGAGATGCAACTGTACTTTCACCGGAGTTTCGCTTCCAGTCGGTCGCTGACTTCCGTTCCGCGTTGCCGGCATGCTGACCCATGGAGTTGACTGATGGAACCGAATGACATTCTTCTTAACCGGTCCGAGCAAGGGGGTCGCGAATACAATCAGGATCGCGTGAGCGTTCATTGGTCAGAGACCGATTTTTTTGCTGTGGTGGCGGATGGTGTTGGCGGTAGCGATGACGGGGCGCTCGCCGCGTCTGTGGTGGTGGACCTGAGCCAGAAATTCTGGGAGCAGCGTGAGCAGTACAGTGATCCCGAGGTGTTTCTGAACGAATTCGCTGACGCTTGTAACCAAAGAATCCGCGAGATTCGCGACGGAGGAACAACCACCGCAACCACATTTGCGGCGCTCCTACAGCTCAGGGGAAGCCTGAAGTCAGCACACGCGGGAGACTCGCGCGTCTATCAGTTCGACGGTGATGGCAAAGTCATAGCGCATACGCGTGACCACTCGCTTGCCTACGCCAAATTTCTGATGGGTGACATTCGCGAAGAAGACGTGGCGACACATCCCGGCCAGGTCCAGTTGCTGAATTGCCTCGATGGCGGCGCTGACCTGCAGGTCGACATTACCGACTGGGATCCTGACCGGGGTGAGTACTTCCTGCTTTGCACAGACGGCTTCTGGGAGATGGCGGGAAACGAGAACATGGTCGCCATCATGCGTTCGGAGGATCCGGGGGCTGCGTTTTCATCGCTGTTCACGGAGTGGATGGCCGATCACCCGGAGCATGACAACACGACGCTGGCCATTGTGCGGTTGCGCAATTCGGATCGGCCTCCGGTGTTGCCACCACACAGGAAACACTGGCCCTGGCTCGTTGTGAGCCTGTTGGCTCTCGTTGTCGTAGCAAGCGGTTATTTTTTGTGGCTGGACCGTTATGAGACCTGCTGTGCGGCCCCGACTCCGCCCGGTTTTGCCTCAGTACAATCGGGTTCAGTCACCAGGGAAACCAGTGCCGGTGAACCGCCCCCGGCGGAATCGCAGCGAGAACCGGCAGCTGAGGAAGAGAGTGAGTCAGACGGCTCGGATGCCGGTGTTGAAACCGGTACAAACCTGAATAACGTGCCGGCAGACACGGTTCCGGTGCCCACGGGCGAGAATGATTCTGAGGTGCTGGCGGATTACCTCAAGAAAGGGGGGTTGGTCGGCGAAAGCGATATTCTCGAACAATCTGGCGAAACGAAAGACAAGTATGCTCACATCATAAAGGTCCAACAATACGTCAACGAGACACCGGTTTTCGGGGGTGAACTGGTGTACCGGAAGGTCGACGGCGGGCTCGAGATGCTGTCTGGCCGGCTCACCAATCTGGCTGACGTGCCTGACCGCCCCACACACGCTTTTGCCGAGTGTTTTGCGCGCTACCAGGCAACGCAGGCTGAGGAGGGCGTGAACGTTTCGCGGCAGCAGGAGGATTCGCCAAGCTTGTACGTTGATGCTGCGAGCTCTGGATACATGTGGCTTGCCGAGGTCGTGCAGCAACCTGACGGCGCCGCATATACCCTGTTTTTGCTGGATGAGGGCTGTGAAGCACTCAGACTGGTGCCGACCCATGTTTCTGGCTAGTGTCATGAGGCCACTTCAGGCCCTCATCCTCATCGGTTTTGTGGGTGTTGCCCATGCGGTGTCCGATTCAACCGGGCTCTCGGAGACGGGGCTGCCGTTGGTGGACGGTTACCAGAGTCTGGCGCCCGTGGATGAGCCGATCCGTTCGGTAAGTTCCCTGGAGGCGTGGCTGGAATCCCGGAGGGAGCAGTTCGGCATCGCGGAGGACGCTGCTCTCGGAGTCGTTGAAATTGACAGCGGCCATGCCGACTATTCGCTGTTTCGCATCAAGCAGAGCCAGAACGACGTCGAGATATTTGGCCATGAGTCCGTTGTTGTGCTCAACGAGGGGCAGCCCTTCAAAGCGTATCTGGTGACCAGTGACTTACCAGCGAAACCCTTTGATCGCGGGGCTGATCACGTAAAAATCGGTCTGGACTTCCTCCGCAGTGAAAATCTGGAGGTTGAGGGCGAGCCAACCATTACGCAGATCTACTGGCGCCTTGAGGATCGCCTTGAACCGGCACTCCAGATTGATGGGCATCTTACGCGTAATGGCGAGGATTACCCCTATCAACTGATCGTGTCGACCGCGGGGGAGGTATTGGAAAAGTTTCCCCTCCACCTCGACTTTGCATACCAGGTGGTCGATGTTGATGAAGCTTGCAGGGAAGCTGAGTACTCAGGTTTGTTGACGCACAACAATCTTCTGGATCTATTCGAGACCCTCTTCATCGTTCACTTCCCGCCCGCTGGGTCTGTCGCGGATGCGCGAACCACGAACGCGCGCCGCTTGGCGACGCTTTTCGAGGAAGCTAGAGAATTTGCCACAGTGGAACTGGAACAGGAAGGCATTGATTCGGATAATAGCGTCGATCTGATTTCGTTTGTGGGAGACCGCTTTGATACCCCCCGTGGAGGCGCTGGCGGCAGTCTGGGCTGCGGTCCGGGGCGCTCAACCAACGCCTTCTGGTTCACTCTGAACGATAGCCTGGGTTCGATGCAGATTCATACCCCCCTGCTCGACAACCCCGAAATTATCATGCACGAGCTTGCCCATGGCTACGTTTCGTACAGCTCAAACCTGATCTATCAGGGGCAGCCTGGAGCGCTCAACGAAGCCTACAGTGATGCCCTGGGTGTCGCGTTTTCTGCCTGGCGGAATGGACGGTTGGATGCACCGACCGCCGCCGACTGGAGGATGCGTATTGGACGCGAGGTAGTGCGGGATTTTCAGCGACCAACCAGTGTGACAGCGCTCCCGCCCTGGCTCAGGCAGATGCCCGATCACTACGACGTGCGTTACACCGGCGCCGAGGATCATGGTGGTGTGCACTTCAATTCCTCGATCATCAACCATGCTTTTTTTCTGCTGGCTGAGGGCGGTGCCCACCGTCGGCTTGCGGGGGACTCGGTTCCGGCTATCGGGATGCAAAAGGCACTGAAAATCTGGCATTACGGAACCACCCGTATTCTCACTCGAGTCTCTGATTTCCGGAATGCGCGGTACGCCTTTGCCGATGCAGCAGAAATCCTTTTCGGCAAATACAGCAGTGAAAGAACGGCCGTGCACAAAGCCTTTGATGCCATCGGTGTCAAAGGTCGCTGGAAAGAGAACGTGCGCCCGCCGGAGCCGACACCGGCGCCCCCGGAGGAAAAAGCCGATCCGCCAACGGAAGAAACCGTGCCGGAACCGTCAGAGTCGGGCGGCGTGAATGGCGTTGCCCTGGCTATGCTGGGTCTTGTTGTCCTGTTAGGCGGTGCATTATTCGCGGTGCTTCGTCGCTCGCGCCCGGGTGCGGCAGCGCAACCGTCCTACGACGCCTACAGCGTGCCCCGCCCGCAGCAAAGTCAACCGGCATTCTCGCGAGCCGTCGCCGCGCGGGAACGTTTTGGTGTCATGACGGTGGGAGGGCAGGCTTTCGATGTTCACAAGGAAGACCTCGAAGGCAAAGGCGTGACCATCGGCCGGTCGGCAGACAATGACATCGCAACTCAGCATCCCTCCGTCTCGGGCCGCCATGCCCGAATTTTCTTGAAGGGGGGGGCATTGTTGCTGGAGGACCTCGGCTCGAGTTTCGGCACCCAGGTTAACGGTGACCGTGTGCAGCCCGGCAGGCCGGTTGAGGTCTCTGCAGGTTCACACATCGCGATCTCGGACTTGTCGTGTCGCTGGACGCCAACTAACACCGGCCAACGAGGCGGGTTCGGGGGAAACCAGCCCGGGCCCGCCAGCCGTTCGGTATTGATGCTCAAGGGCCACAGTGGTAACCGGCGAATTGATGTGCTTATTGAGGGCGCATCGGAACATCGAATTGGCCGCCAGGCGGATAACAACGTGGTTATTGACCACCCCTCGGTTTCGTCACGGCACGGGGTCATTACCTTGACCGATGAGCGCTGGTATTTTTCCGATTCGGGATCTTCCTACGGTTCCGCACACAAGAGTCGTGGTCAGCAGCGTAAATTGAGCGTCGGGGAAAGGGTCCAGCTTGCCGATGGCGACACTCTGTACTTGGCAGACCTGCCTCTCAACGTGGAGATCAAATGACCTGGAGCGGTAAATGACTGATGATTTGTTGGCCCTGAAACCAGGCACTCGTCTCGCGCACTATGTCATTGAGCGGGTTCTGGGCCAGGGGGGCTTCGGGATTGTCTACAAGGCCCATCACGACCACCTCAATGACCCCGTGGTTGTGAAGGAATTTCTGCCTTCGGAGCTGGCGGGCCGATCCAGTTCAACTGTGGTTGCCCACAGTGGCTCCAAGCAGGGGCTCTATGACGATTGTCTCCAGCGTTTCATGCATGAGGGGCAGGTACTGGTCAAGCTTCGACATCCGAACGTGGTCCGGTGTCGGGATCTGTTTACCGAGAATGGCACAGCCTACCTGGTGATGGATTATGAGGATGGCCTGCCACTGGATGAGCTGGTTGCCTCACTGGAAACCCAGGGCAAGAGATACAGCGAAGCGCAATTAATGCACTTTCTGATGCCCCTCATCGATGGTTTGGCTTACGTGCATGCGCAAGGCATTCTGCACCGTGACATCAAACCCGCCAACGTGTTTATCCGCCGGGGGGACGGCTCACCGGTTCTACTTGATTTCGGGGCGGCGAAGCAGAAGTTTCTCAAGGCCTCCCAGTCGCGATCACCCTACGCCGAGTTTTATGCACCCCTGGAACAGAGCGCCGGTGACGGTGAAGCTCACGCGACCATGGACATACATGCTTTCGGCGGGCTGATGTACCGCCTGGTCACCGGCACCGTGGGCCCACGAGCAGAAACCCGCGCGATCAAGTTGAGCAGCGGCCAGGCCGATCCGCTTGTCCCGGCGTCGCAGTTGGCCGCTGATCACTATTCTGCCGATCGGTTGGCCACGATCGACGCCTGCCTGTCGTTCCGGGCTGAAGATCGCCCGCAAACTATGGAAGAGCTCGGAAGCCGTCTGGCCGGGCACCAGCCGCAGCAGTCGCCGCCGGGACCCGAACCCACAGGTTTCGAGTCACTGAAGGACTTACTGGAATTGGCCGGTGCCGATGGAGTGATCTCCGACCAGGAAATGTCGATGCTGATGGCCAAGGCCAGGACACTGGGCATAGACGCGTCAGCGGCTCAGGCTCACATCGTCAGCCACGCCCATCGTCGGGGCTGGCAATTCGCAACCGACTCTGCTCGAAAAGCGCAAGCGGATCGAGCGGATGAAACCGGCAGGCAAAGCAGCGCGGGTTCAGCGGGAGGAAAACACCAGGAAAGCGCAAGCTCTGGCGATCTGACCTACCCGATGCAGCTGACGCTCGAAGAGATTATGGGTGGCGTCGTTCGGCAGATAGAAATTACCCGCGCCGACCGTTGCGAGGATTGCGACGGCACAGGCCTCTCAGGAACGGCGGGCTCCGCTTGCAGGGCCTGCAATGCAAGCGGCCGCCGGCCGAGAAAAATAGCATTGCAGATCAACGTACCGGCCGGTGTTGACACTAACGACCGGATCCGGTTGAAGGAGGAAGGCGAGCCGTCAACGCCGGGCGGCTCCCCCGGAGATCTGTACGTGCAAATCGAGAGCCTGCCACATCGGGTATTCACACGCGACGGATTACATCTACATGCCAACGTTCAACCTGAAGAGCACCTGAAACCCGGCGAGAAATTCCGGTTTGAGACGCTGGACGGCACTGTCAGCGTGAAAATTCCGGATCAGTTCCAGTATCCCGGTGTGATTCGGATTGCCGGCCGTGGATTGCCAAAGCTACAAGCGAAAGAGCGGGGAGATCTGTTCCTCAAGGTTCTGCGCCCGGACGAGGCGAGCGCGCCGGCGCCTGACGTTGAAAAAAAGCAGAACCCTGAAGCGGATCAGAGTGCCTCCTTCGAGCATCGAATGGGTGAGCTGAATGGCGTTGCGGTTCGGTCTGTGGTGGTTTTATCGCTGATGACGGGGCTTCTGATTGCTGGGCTTGACCGCAAATTCGAGGTTGTACTCCTGGAACTGGCAAGAGAAATCAATGCGCCCGCGATCGTGCTCGCTGCGGCCGCAAGTGCGCTCTTTGGTTTGATCTGGACTGCCATCGCTGCGAATATTGCCTACAGAAAAGACGTGGCTGAGTTGGAATCAGCGCTTGCTGCGTCGAAACCGCTGCAGAGTGCTTACACGAAAGCGTTGGGCAAAACCTGGCTGATCGCAGTGCTGATAATGTTCCTGTTCACCCTGATTCCCCTTCGGGGGCTCTTCATCCAACTCTGAGCGGCGCCATGCACCGTGCCAACTTGTGGGCTGGCTGAATACTTTTATCAAATACCGGCGAACAAATGACAGACGACTATCACCTCCAACTACCCACGGGCACGCAGCTGAGACACTACGTGATCGAGTCCGTGATAGGCCAGGGCGGCTTCGGCGTGGTCTACAAGGCGCGGCACGCCCACCTGAATGAGCAGGTGGTGATCAAGGAATTTCTGCCATCGGAGCTGGCCGGGCGCTCTGGAGCCACTGTCCGGCCCCATAGCCAGTCAAGACAGCCGCTTTTTGAAGAAGGTATGCGCCGTTTTCTCGACGAGGGCCGTACCCTTGTCAAGTTGCGCCACCCGAACGTGGTGCGGTGCCGGGACCTTTTTACCGACAATGGCACGGCCTACCTGATCATGGACTTCGAGGATGGCTTGCCCCTCGATGAGCTTGTCCGCGACGTGGAGCGCAACGGAGAGCACTACACCGAGCGGCAGCTGTGCCATTTTCTGATCCCGCTCGCCGAGGGGCTGGCATACGTGCATCAGCAGGGCGTGCTCCATCGCGACATTAAGCCGGCCAACGTGTTTATCAGGCGGAGTGACGGCACGCCAGTCATTCTGGACTTTGGTGCGGCAAAACAGGATTTCGCGTTGGGTTCCCGCTCCCGGTCCATGGCGCCTTTTACCGAGTTTTATGCGCCCCTCGAGCAAACCGATGAGGGCATGGAGTCCAGGGCAACACTCGATGTTCATGCCTTTGGCGGGTTGATGTATCGGTTGGTCACGGGTCAGTTGGGTCCGAAAGCCGAGACCAGAGCGATGGCCATAGCCTACGGCAAGCCGGATCCGCTGACCCCGGTGAATCAGGCTGCTCGCGCTGAGTATTCCCGCGATTTTTTCGACCTGATTGGTTCGTGTCTGGCGTTCCGTGCGGATGACAGAGTACAAACCATGGAAGAGGTGCGTAGCCGCCTTGTTGAGCTGAACCGGCGCACCGCCGGCGGCAGACGCCCGGAGAGTGGGTTTGGCGAGCTTGACGAACTGCTTGAGCTGGCCGGAGCCGATCAGGTGGTTACCGATGCTGAAATGAAAATGCTGTTGGCAAAAGCAGAAACGCTCCGGATGGACCCGGTCCAGGCCCAGCAATACATTATCCGGGTTGCAACGTCGCGTGGGTGGCAATTGTTGGCGGACACGTCAGCGAGCAATAATCAGGGGAGCGACGCGTCGCGAGAGGACTCCAGCGAAGAAAGATTTTCAGATATCTTCGGTGATGTTTTTGGCGATACTTTTGGCGGCGGGGGATCCTCAAAGCCTGCCGATCTGAAATATCACCTCAAACTTGACCTTGAAGAGGTACTAGTGGCAGCCACCCGGACACTCACCTTCAGCCGTAAAGAGGCTTGTCCGGACTGCCTGCCGGTCCTCAATGCTCAGTTCAGAACCTGCGAACGGTGTGGTGGCAGCGGGCAGGTGACTGTAAAAACAGGATTCTTCAGGGTCAAGCAACATTGCCCCGACTGCCAGAATCGAAGTGTAAAGGGGCATCTCTCGTGCCAAAACTGTGGCGGTAAGGTTTTTTTTGAGAGGGTTGTTGAGCTACGCGTAAAAATACCGGCTGGTATGGGCAATGGGGACCGATTGCGTTTCCGGGGCGAGGGTGATCAGGCCTGGGGCGGGCATCCCAGTGGCGATCTCTACGTGGAGTTTGAACTCAATCCCCACCCGGTCTTTGCCGTTGAGGGAAAGGATCTGTTGGCGAACGTCAACCTTGTGAGCACACCAAAACCCGGTGACAAGTTCCGCTTTCAGACACTGGAGCGGGAGATCCTGATCCGCATTCCCGACGGCTACACGCCGGGGCAGCCGATTCGGATTCGGAGCGCGGGTTTACCGAGCCACAGTGATCCCGAGCGTGGCCACATTTTTCTGAGGGTTTACGGCCCGGGTGGATCCTCGTAGCCATGTTGCAGATAGGTCGTCAACGTGTCTGCGGCATCCGCCATCCTCGCGCTTTCGATCTGTTGATCGACCAGTTGATTGACCGTTGACAAATCGGCGCTTGTGACGCCGTCGTTGAGAGCGGCCCCGCCGTTCTGAAGTGCCTCAACCGTCTGACGAGCCAGGATCAGATGCGGTATGGCAACGGTGTCGTCGAGCAGCCGGGATAACTCGACTCGCTCTGTTTCCAGGTATTTGATGGCCTCGACCGTCCTGTATTTTTCGATCTCTTCCTGTGCTCGCCCTGAGGCCCATCGCGCAGCCTCCAGACGCTGGTCATACAGCAGCGCGTAGAACAGGGCGGCTCGGTCATCGGTATGTCGGAGCTGAACGTTGTTTTGCTCCGCCGTTACGCGAAGCGAATCAAGCCTTTCAAACTGCCGCGCCAGGCGTAAATGCAGATTCCGGTTCTCACGTTGCAGTTGCGCGGCAATTCCGCGGTTCTGGAAATGCTGTTCTATGAAACCCGGTGTGATGGCCGACATCACGCGCTCAGCCGGGATAGGAGGCATCAGGCTGATGCCTACCACAACCGCGATACCTGCGACGACCAGGGCAATTCTTCGGCGGATTGTCCGCATCATTCGCTTATATTCGATCAACGTGATCTCTCCAGCGTATATTGTTATTGTCTCCCAGTGAGTTTAGCGCCTTACCGGCGGGTTCCCAAACACAGTGGATGTCATTGAACTATGGTGCATCAAAGGTTACCGGCGCTTGAGGCGATCCCGTTGCTGCTGTTATTTCTGGCCGGGTTGCTGATGGCGCCGATTGCGTATTCAGCAGTGTCGCTTGAAGGCTACTGGTATCTGCCCGGCTCGCCATCATCCGGCGGTATCTGTGAGGCACGCGCGCTCGTCGGAGTCAGCGCCAGCGGCCGGTTTGTGGTGGTGAACAAGGTGGCGTTTCCAATTACCGAATCCGATATCCTGACTATGCAGCTGAGCGCTGAGGGCAATCGAGTTGAGCTCACATCCGCCGACATTCCCTATGACAGCGAGTATGAGATCCATTGGCTTGACGACAACCGCGTGCAGTTCGTCAGCAGCAAGGAAGCGTTTATCTATCACCGAATACCGGCGGGTTGGGATGTTCATAAAGCCGTGCTCCGTTTGGCCATGACCGGCCGGGTCTCGTCAATTTCGGTGAACGGCCTCGAACAGTGTGAGGGTGAAGTGGAGGCGATGCATGTTGAGTTCCAGGCGGGCTCCCCTGCCGACCATCCCTGAGCGCTACATGCCGCTTGGGGGAGTGACGATGAGCCGTCAGTCTCCGCCCAGCACGCTGTGTATTTGCCATTGGCCCGAGTCCTTGATTATTTCCAGCCGGTATCCGTCGAGCCAATACCCCTCGGTTTTTCTGACATACCCCTCTTCGCCGTTCCTTAAACGAACCCGGTAAAAGCGCGATGGTTGCTCCGATACCGGGGCAATGACCTCCACAACGTCATAATCAAGCTCCGAGATACTCGCTGCACCGATGGCAGGTGCTGCGAGAAGCTCTGCCGAATTCGCAGTGATCACGAAGGACGCCGAGGAAGGCATGTCCTCACGCGCGTTGGCCGGCACGCAGGCAGGGTAGGGCAGGCAGTAGGCTGCGCTTCCCACCTTGACAGCGCCCATGTTCAGGGCTGCCCTCAGTTCGTCCCAGAGCAGCCCTTGTTGCAGCCATTCCCGTAGATCGCCGTGGCCACCGGAGCCGCCGAAACCCAGAACAACGTTCTCATCGGTCAGACGGACGAAACTCTCGATCTCCTGGTCCCTGACGGCTTGCCGTGCCCGATCCAGGAACGTCTCGAAGTTGCGGTCGAAACTGGCCTCATCCACCGGGTGCAGTCGGTTTCGGGTGGCAAGAATGCCCGCACTCACGATGGTGTTTGCGAAATGCTCATGGCCCCTGTCCTCGGGCGCAGCGATGCCGAGATCCTTTGCGGCACTCATCAGGGCATGATCCGTTTTCGGGCCCCATTCACCGTCAACACTGCCCGTCCAGTAATACCCGGACTCCCTGAGCCAGTATTGCAGGCGACGAATATCCGCAGGTTGAGAATGGCGAGCCAGAAGCGCTGTCAGCATGGATTGATCAATCGCACTGGCCGGGATATACACGTCTTCTTGCCGATCCCGGGAGTTCTGGTCCGCCGCCTCGAGCGCCCGCGCGGTCTCAGCGTGTTCAAGCCATTCAAGCGAATCCATCTCGATGCCCTGCAACACCCACTGCTCGCTGGCGGGCGAAAATTCGTAGGTTGCCCGCCCGACACAGCAAGTGGGGCAGGCTGTCAGCTTCTCGGAAGCTGCACCGAGGGCGTACTTGAGCCGGGTTGCGTTGTGCGGCAGGTTGGGCAATGAATTCTGGCTGGAAACCAGGGTCTGAAAAAAGCCGGCGGGCGTGAGGGATGTGGCAGCAATCAGTTGATCATTGTCATTCTTGCCAATCCAGGCCAGACCGAAGTGACAGCGGTCGCCAAGGTCGTAACGGGAAATGTTTTCCAGCCGTGGATTGCCAGCTCCCCCAGTGACTTGTGCGATAACGAGGCTGGAGAAGACACCGGTCCCGCCTGCGTTGTCTTCGAGCCTGAACAGGGACCAGTCCCCTGCGGACAGTGTCTCATAGCCCAGCGATCCCCGGTTCACACCGCTGTCATCCGTCTCACGGGTGAACTGCTCAAGGCCGAGATAGGTGTGGGTCGGGAGGTGACTGTAAGCCTGATTGCAGTGTTGGAGCTCGATCTCCCGCAGCCCCGGTTTTTCATTCAATACATCGAAACAACCAGGGTGAATCGGCAGGGACTCTGCGGAGCTCGCATGAGAGGGAACGCTGAGGACGAGCACGACCGAGAAAAAAAATACCTTCGAGCTAACCATGGATGACACCGACGGGTGAGTGGGCCGAATTGCCTGTATGTGAGTAAGATACAGTAATCGATTGAGCAATGAGGCCATAGTGAACCGGGTAAACCACTGATGCGATTTTTTAGCGCAAGAAAACGGGAATTCCACGCCGCCCTTGAAAAGCTCGAGGCCGCCGAGGCGAGGGTCCGAGAGCTGGAGTCAGACATTGCGGTAATCGAGGACCACCAGGCCGTGCTGGTGATGTCTCCCGATGGGCTGATCGAACGCACCAACACCCTGTTTCGGGAGGCGCTGGGCTATCAGGAGCACGAACTGGTGGGTCAACACCACCGGGTTCTGTGCGATCAACAGTACACCGGCAGCGAGGCGTACATCACGTTCTGGCGTGAGCTGGTCACAGGCCATGCGCACCGGGGGCTTTTCACCCACGTTCACGCCGACGGTCACAGAATTCAGCTGGCGTCCCGTTATCTTCCGGTGATGAGTGAAAAGGGTTTCCTGAAGCGAATCATCACGCTCGCGGAGAGTGACGTGCCCGCGGGATGTCAATAAGTGAAAAGTGGCCTGGATTCACCTTCAGGTTTGGTGCCACTTCGCTCACTCTCTCAGCAAAGGTAGGCTGCGAAGTTCTTCTTCATAACAAGAATTCAAAAGGTATTCAGCAATGCAGACAGTGGATTATGTAATCGTAGGCGGTGGCTCCAGTGGATGCGCGCTGGCAGGGCGTTTGAGCGAAGACGCCAACACCACCGTGGCGCTGATCGAAGCCGGCTCCCGCAAGGGCGCCAGTTGGTTGGTGCAAACCCCCGCCGCCGTGGTCGCCATGGTGCCCAAGAACATCAACAACTGGGCTTTTGAAACCGTACCGCAGCCAGGGCTGAATGGGCGCCGGGGCTACCAGCCTCGGGGCAAGGTCCTGGGCGGTTCATCGGCCATCAATGCCATGGCCTACATCCGCGGTCATGCCAGCGATTACGATCACTGGGCTGCCGAGGGCAACGAGGGCTGGTCCTTCAAGGACGTGCTGCCGTACTTTCGCAAATCCGAGGGCAATCAGACCCTCAACGATGAGTGGCACGGTACCGACGGCCCGCTGAAAGTCAGTGATCTGCAGAGCGACAACCCGTTCCAGCAGCATTATCTGGAGGCTGCCCGCCAGGTCGGTTACCCGCTGACCCCGGATTTCAACGGGCCCCAGCAGGAGGGTATTGGCCTCTACCAGGTCACCCAGCTCAACGGTGAGCGCTGGAGCACCTACCGCGGCTATCTGCTGCCACACCTCGACAGCCGCCCCAACCTGAGCATTGAAACCGATGCCCTGGCGCAGCGGATTGTGTTCGAAGGCAAGCGTGCCGTTGGTGTAGAGATCCTGCAGAAGGGCCAGCTAAGGCAGATCCGTGCGCGCAAGGAAGTGGTGTTGAGTGCCGGTGCCTTCCAGTCGCCCCAGTTGCTGATGCTATCCGGCGTTGGTGATGCCGATGAGCTGACCTCGGTCGGTGTGCCGGTGTTGCACCACCTTCCCGGCGTGGGCAAGAATCTCCACGACCACCCCGATTTCATTTTCGGCTACAAGTCCAGCGACGCTAATCTGCTGGGTCTGTCACTGAAGGGCGGGCTGCACGGCATTCGTCAGTTCCTGCGCTATCGCAAGGAACGGCGTGGTCTGCTGGCCTCCAATTTCGCCGAGGGTGGCGGTTTTCTCAAAACCGATCCCGAGCAGGTGGCACCGGATATCCAGCTGCATTTTGTAGTTGCGCTGGTGGATGACCATGCTCGCACGCTGCACAGCGGCCACGGTTTTTCTTGCCATGTGTGCCTGCTGAGGCCGAAGAGCCGCGGCACGGTATCCCTGAAAGATGCCTCCGCGCAGACGCCGCCGGTGATCGATCCGAAGTTTTTTGACCATCCGGATGATATCGAAGCCATGGTCAAGGGCTATAAGATGACCGACAAACTGATGAAAGCCCCGGCGTTGTCGCGGTTTATCACCTCCGACCCGTTTACCGGCAATGTCAGCACGGACGACGATATCCGCAACGTGCTCCGTTCCCGCACCGACACGGTCTATCACCCGGTGGGCAGCTGCAAGATGGGTATCGATGACATGGCAGTGGTTGATCCCCAGCTCCGGGTTCACGGCCTCGAAGGTCTGCGGGTGGTGGATGCGTCCATCATGCCCAGCATCATCGGTGGCAACACCAATGCCCCGGCGGTGATGATCGCTGAGAAAGCGGCCGATATGATGCGGGCAGACGGTCAGGCCTGACCGCCGATGCCGGAGCACTGCCCGCCGGAACGGTGGCGGGCAGTGAATCTCAGAAGCCCTCTGGCGGCGAGAACCCGGCCAGACCCTCTTGCTCCAGAAGTTCGGCAAAGCGCAGGGTGGTCAGGTCTTTGCCGGGGGCACCGATCACCTGCACGTTGAACGGCAGCCCGTCCTTGCTGCGTCCTACCGGCACCGACGTGGCCGGCAAGCCCAGTAGGGTGGCGAACGCGATCCAGCAGAACTGATCCATGTAGGCCCGTGGCTGGCCGGCAACGGCGATGCGGCGCTTGAACACCGGGTTGCTGTGATCGTGGCGTATGGCGGTGGTGGGCGTAACCGGGGTCAGTAGCACATCGAATTCCTCGAACAGGCTGGCGATCTCCGCGCGCATCTTCTCCCGCGTTTCACTGACCGCAATCCACTGATGCACGGGCTGATTCACGCCGCGCCCGTACTCGCCAATAAAGGCGGTCAGCGGGCCCAGTAATTTCAGCCACTTTTCCAGCCGCGCGACCCAGAGCATCTGCCGCCGCTGGGCGGGTTTGAGGGAGGTGCTCAACAGGCTGCCCAGCAGATTGAAGTAGGGCGGCAGGATGTGTTCCAGATCCAGCAACGGGTGCTGTGCGTTGGCCACCAGCGCGCCGCGCTGCTCCAGTTGCCGCCCCAGGGCGCGGTAGCCGTCAGTCAGCTCCTGTTCTATCGGACACAGCGGATCCTCCAGCCACAGGCCAACGCGGGCCTGATCCAGCGAGGAAAGCGCAGTAGGCTCCATGCTGACGCTCCAGGTACGGGCGTCCAGCGGCGTGGGGCCGGCAATGACGTTGAGTAACAGCTGCAGGTCTTTTGCGTTGCGCGCCAGTGGACCGCCTTCCGCCAGATCCGGCCGTGACTGGGTGCCGGGCGGTCCGGGGATGTGGCCGCGGAACGACACCAGGGCGCGGGACGGCTTGTGCCCGAACACCCCGCAGAAATGGGCCGGTGTGCGAATCGAGCCGGCCAGGTCACTGCCCACTTCCAATGGCGTCATGCCTGCGGCCAGTGCCGCGGCGGCGCCGCCGGATGAACCGCCGGGCGTATGATCGGTGTTGAACGGGTTGTTGGAAACACCGAACAGCTTGTTGTAGCTCTGCAGATCGGTGGCGTAAATGGGCACATTGGTCTTGCCGACGACAATCGCCCCCGCGTCTTCCAGACGCTGGACCACATCGGCGTGGTGGCGGGGCGTGTAATCCCGCAGGGCCGGGGCACCGGCGGTGCAGGTCATGCCGGCCACTTCCCAGGTGTCTTTCAGCGTCAGCGGCAGACCATGCAGCGGTCCCAGCCTGGCGCCGCCGGCTCGCTTCTCATCCGCCGCGCGGGCTTTTTTCAACGCCTGTTCCTCGTCCAGCGTGACCACGGCATTGATACTGCTGTTGTGACGGCGAATCTGGTCCAGAAAGTGTTGGGTGACGGCTTCGCTGGTGAGCGTGCCGTCACTGAGTTCCCGAACCAGCTCATGAGCTGGCCGGTAGTGCAGGGCCGGTTGTGATGAAGGCATGAATCTTGACTCTTTGTGTTGTTATGGCAGGTCTTCGCGCCAGTGTTTGACTTGCACCTGGGTCTTCACGGCATCCAGGATTTCGAGGATCAGGTTGATCAGGGCCTGGTTTTCCGGGGTGTCCGCCGCGCTGTCGTCCGGCGTCGGAATGAAGACGTTGACGATGTCCTCGATAAACGCGTGGTTGGAGGCCGACGCCAGGTCTTCCAGAATCTGGTGAATCACGTTGGCAACGATGTCGCCCACCGCTTCCTCCAGGGTCTCCTGTATCTGCGGGCCCACCACCGGCAGGTATTTCAGCCGCGACAGTTCCAGATTCTGCTTGAGCGCGTGGTCAACCCGGTCCTCCAGATAGCTGCGTAGGGCGCCCCGATTGGGCACATAGCCTTCCTGCGCGGCCTGGGCCACGCGCCCGGAAATCCAGTCGGTCAGCATGCCCCTGCGGGGGTAGACAATGTCGTTCTGGATGCGCTCGAACAGCGGCGAGCCCCGTTTCACTTCCTGCTGCACTCCCGACAGCACCTTGAGCACGATGCGGTCCGACAGCTCCTCCATGAACGCCTCATAGTAGAAATTCACGAACTTGTAGACGCGCATGCTGGTGACATCAATGATCTTGTACTGATGCAGCCGGTAAATGATGGAGATAATGCGAAGAACCCGCAGGAAGCGGAAGCTGCCCACCGGGATACAGCCCACCAGATCGTACCAGTGAATGAACGGGTAAAAGTACCAGCGGTCGTACACGTTGGCTTTCACCGCATAGCCCCAGCGCACGAAGAATTCAGTAAGGAAGATGCCCACGAAGATCAGGTCGTAGAACAGGAAGTTCTCGTGGATCGGGTCGTAGAACGCCTGGAAACCCGGTGTATGCTCGGCGAAAAAGCCTTCGATGGCGCTGAAGGCGTAGATGGAATCGAAAATGATCAGGGACAGGTTGAGAATGAGCAGGCCCAGCATCAGGAAGTCGATGATGAGCCAGATCGTCTGATGGCTTTTCTTGAGGTTTTCGCGGTTGATCTTCAGCATTCAGGTGCCTGAATTCCTGTGAATTTTTTCACAGGTTAGCTCATTTGAGCTCGGCCGACGACTTCCCGAGTAAACGCCGGGCGATGATCAGCAGCTGAATCTGCTGGGT
The DNA here is from genome assembly GCA_017643965.1 of Marinobacter sp. Taxonomy (GTDB): domain Bacteria; phylum Pseudomonadota; class Gammaproteobacteria; order Pseudomonadales; family Oleiphilaceae; genus Marinobacter. The sequence continues at coordinate 5,779 of JAEPMM010000007.1, read as the reverse complement.
GCCCTCGAAAATATCCAGAATTTTGGAATCCCGCGCCCACTTCTCGATCAGCTCGGTCTCGCCATAGCCCAGGCTGCTACACAGCTCCACGCAGCGCAGGGTAATGGTGTTACCCACCCGTCCCGCCTTGGCCTTGGCCATGGAGGCCTCTTTGGAGTTGGGCAAGCCGTTGTCAGCCATCCAGGCGGCTTTCAGGGTCAGCAGTCTGGCGGCCTCAAGCTCTGCCTCCAGCAGTTGCAGTTCCCGGCTGACCGCCGGCTGGGTCCAGGTCTGGGTGTGGTAGTCGAGGTTGATCCCGGCTTCCGCGATGATCTGGCGGGTGCGCTCCAGCGCCGCGCGGGCTACCCCGATGGCCATGCCGGCGACAACCGGGCGGGTATTGTCGAACGTTTGCATGGCCCCCGCGAAGCCCTTGTTGACGCTGATTTCCGGGTCGCCAAGGAGATTTTCTTTCGGCACCCGGCAGTTCTCGAAGCGGATGGCGGCGGTGTCGGAGGCGCGGATGCCGAGCTTTTTCTCGAGTCGCTCCAGGGTCATGCCCGGTGTGCCTTTCTCCACCACGAAGGACTTAATGGCGGCCTTGCCCTTGTTGCGATCCAGGCTGGCCCACACCACCACGGCGTTGGCGCGCTCGCCGGCGGTGACGTAGATCTTCTCGCCGTTGATCACATAATGGTCGCCATCTTCTTTTGCAGTGGTGCGAATGGCCGCGGAGTCGGAACCGGCGCCCGGCTCGGTGATGGCCATCGCGGCCCAGGTGTCTCCCAGGCGCGCCAGCTGTTCTTCATTGGCCACCGCCGCGATGGCGGAGTTGCCGAGTCCCTGGCGGGGAATAGACAGCGCCAGCCCGACGTCGCCCCAGCACAGTTCGGTCAGCCCCAGTACGGTTTGCATGTTGGGGCCGTTGCGGTTTCCGGGGGCGCCATTGCCGCCGGAGCGGGCCAGTTTGCCGGCCCCGGCACCGCCATCGGGCGCGCCATCGTTCATGCCGTCCATGATCGAGGCAAACATATCCAGTTCTGTGGGATAGGCGTGTTCCGCGCGGTCGTACTTGCGGGAGATGGGGCGGAAGACTTCCTGCGCCACCTGGCGTGCCTGATTCACAATGGGGGAGAATTTTTTCGGTATTTCCAGGTACATGGGGTGCTCCAGATTTGCTCAGGCTCAGGCGTGGACGCCGCCGGTGTGAGTGGCCACAGACCGCAGATCACGGTACCAGCGTTCAACCGGGTGTTCTTTCACAAAGCCGTGGCCACCCAGCAGCTGAACACCGTTGGTGCCGATTTCCATGGCTTTCTCATTGCACAGCAGCTTGGCCAGGCAGGCTTCCCGGTGGAAGGTCTGGTCCGTTTCTGCGCGGCTGGCGGCACGCCAGGTCAGCATGCGCATGCTCTCGGTTTCAATCGCCAGGTTGCTGATCATGAACGCCACCGATTGCCGGTGACTGATGGGCTCGCCAAAGGCTTCCCGCTCATTGCAGTAGGGGATGACGTAATCCACTACCGCCTGGGCCGTGCCGATTGCCAGCCCGCAGCGCAGCAAGGCACCCATGTCCAGAAATGCCTGATAATCGAAGTCGTCGTCACCCAACAGGGCATCGGTGAGTACATTGACGTCCTTCAGGGTAACGGTGGCCGGTTGCGCGGCGCGCAGGCCCATGGCGGGATCCGCCTCGCAGGTCAGTCCCGGGGTGCCGCTTTCGACGATAAACAGTCGTGGGCGACCATTCAGGGTGGCGGAAACCAGCATCAGGTCGCTCTGGGCGCCCAGAATCACCCCGTTCTTCTGGCCATTGAGCCGATAACCGTTGGGCGTGGTGTCGGCGCGGGTGGCCAGCGTCAAGGGATCAAACAGCGCCCTGGGCTCGTCCATGGCAATGGTGGCTACTGGGGGTTGGGGTTCGCAGAACGTCGGCAGGTAGCGGGACTGCTGCTCACCGGTACCCCAACGGGTGATGGCCTGGGCCACGCTGAACGGTGCCAGTAACGCCACGGCCAGGCCCATATCGCCCCACGCCAGTTGTTCGGCAATCAGCACACTGGTCACCGGCGATTGTGTTTCGGCCACACCCCCGAACTCCACGGGCACGGCGTACAGCGCCAGGCCGAGCTCGGTGGTGGTATCAAACACATCAGCCGGCATGGCGCCGGCCTCGTCAGCCCCTGCGGCGGCCGGACGCAGGGTGTCCCGCGCCAGCCGTTGGAGGCTGTCCACGATCATCTGTTGGTCTTCATCCAGCGTAAGGTCAAGCAGTGTCGGGGCCGGTTTTCCGGGTAATCTTTTGCGGGGCAGCCAGTTCGACACCCGCTTGAATTCTCGCCCGGCCAGCGCCAGAGTGCGAAAGCCGATGCGGGTGCCGTGGTAGGCGGTTTTCTCAGTGGCTGTGCGCAGCCCGAAACGGTCCAGCAAGGGGTTGGCGGCAAGACGGTTCATCATCGCCAGTGCCATACCGATGGGATCCCTGGTCATTGTGGGTCTCCTTTGCAGGCGGCGGGAACCTGGCGCGCCTGTTACTATCAGACTGGTTATTGTTGAATTGGATCAGGGTTGATCATGGGCGCGTTGCGTCGATCAACCATTGGCATAAGGAGCGTGGGTAGTGGTCGGTCTGGTCAATCCGGTAAACTCGCGCGCAGACTTGAATTTTCCCCACAACAAAGACGATTCATAAACGGATGTTATCCCTCCTCAGACATCGCCTGTTCCCCGGCACTCATGTGCTGATCGCCTTGGTATTGCTGGTGCCGTGCCGGCTGTGGGCCAATCAGGTAAATGTGAAGGTGGAGGGCGATTATCCGCAACTGCAGGAAAACGCCGAGGTGTTCCTGGGAGACGTGGAGGGCCGAAGCGTCGACAACCTGCGGCGTTATTCCGGCACGGCAACGCAACAGGTCGAGCAGGCGCTGAAGGCTCTGGGTTACTACAGTCCGATCATCGAATGGGAGGTGTCTGAGGGGGAAGGCGAGGACGATCTGCCATCGCTGACGCTCACGGTGATTCCCGGGGAGCCGGTGCGCATCCGCTCGCGAAACGTGGTGATCGAAGGGCCAGCGGGAGAGGACAGCAGTTTCCGGGAGGCCATTCCGGAGACTCCCGGCGAGGGGGATGTGCTGAATCACGGCCAGTACAGCAGTTTGCGCCAGTCGATCCAGAACCGCGCCCGCCGACTGGGCTATTTCGACGGTGAATTCGTGAGCCGCCGGCTTGAGGTGAACCCTGAGGAGCTTACCGCCACCATCGACATCCGGTTCCGCAGCGGTGAACGCTACCGGTTGGGTGCGGTCACTTTTGAGGAGGGGCATGGCTTTGAAAACGAGCTGCTGGAGAAATACGTTACCTTTGAACCCGGGCAACCCTTCCACGCCGATGAGATCGCGAAGCTGAACCGTGACCTGTCCGACAGCGGCTATTTTTCCGGTGTGGACATTGACGCCTCGCCCACCAACGCCGACGACGGCGTTATTCCCGTCAACATTGGCCTGACCACACGCCCGCCCCGTTCCGTTGCCGCCGGCATCGGCTTCTCGACAGACGTGGGTCCGCGCTTTCGTGGTAACTGGCGGGAGCACTGGATCAACCCCATGGGACATCGTCGCGGCGTTGACACCGAATTGTCGGGACCACGGCAGAACCTCAGTACCTGGTATGAATTGCCGCTGGATCCGCCAATGACGGATTCGATCCGGCTGGGTGCCGGTTACCAGCGGGAAGACATCGAGGACGTGGAATCCGAACTGTTGACCCTGGGTCAGCAGTGGAAGCATCAGCTGGATTCCGGCTGGATGCAGATCGCCTCGTTGCGCTGGGAAGGTGAGCGCTTCCGCATTGGCGAGGATGACCGCCAGAGCAGTAGCCTGCTGTTGCCGGGGCTCGGCTATTCCAAGCTCCACGCCAATTCGCCCCTGGACCCGTCCCGCGGCTATCGGGTGCAGGCGGATGTCACCGGGTCCCACCGCGCTGCGCTCTCGGATGTGGACATCCTGCACGTGAATTTCCTGGTTCGTGGCCTCTACACCCTGGCGGACCGGCATCGGTTTCTCGCCCGGTTCCAGTTCGGCGGCGTCGCCACCAACCAGTTCGACGATGTGCCTCCGTCCCTGCGTTTCTTCGCCGGTGGCGATCAGAGCGTGCGAGGCTACGGTTATGAAACCTTGTCACCGGAGGATGAGAACGGTGTGGCCATCGGCGGCCGTTACTTGATGGTCGGCAGCGTCGAGTATCAGTACGAATTTGTCCAGAATTGGCGGATGGCGGCGTTCTACGATGAAGGCAACGCCATGGAGGACCTGTTGGACCCCCGTGCCAGCGGCGCAGGTATCGGTATCCGCTGGGTCAGTCCGGTCGGGCCGCTCCGCTTTGACGTCGCCCACGGACTGGACGACGAATTTGGCGGTGACTGGCGCATTCACTTTTCCATGGGGCCAGAACTGTGACGGACGACAACCGCGACAAGGCAACGGCCACCCCCACCGAGCAGACCGGGCGCGCCGGCAAGCCGCGCCGGAGCTGGCGGTTCTGGCTATTTGTTATTCTGCTGCTGGTGCTGTTGTTGCCCCTGGCGCTGGTGGCTGCGCTGTTGTTGGTGCTGCGTTCGGAAACCGGCACCGCCTGGGCCATTGACCAGGTTCCTGGCCTGACTGTTGAGGGCGACCGCGGCTCATTGTTCGGTTACTGGCAGGCCGAGTCGGTGATCTGGCAGGGGTACGGCACCGGGTTGCGACTGGAAGCGGTGGTGGTGGACTGGTCGCCGGGATGTCTGCTGAGCAAGGAGCTGTGTCTCGACACCCTGCACGCGCAAACCATCGATCTGACCCTGCAACCCTCCGACGAGCCGGAGGAGCCGGGCGGGGATATCAGCCTGCCCGTCGTCAATCTGCCTGTGGGCGTGCGCATTGGTGATGTTCAGCTGGGTCGCTTCACGCTGGATGGCAACACGGTTTGGGATCGGTTGGAGCTTAAAGCCGGAGGGTCCGGGGCTGACTGGGCTCTGGAGCACGCCCGTTATCGCCTGGACGAGATTGCGGTGGATGCGTCCGGGCGTCTGGAAACCCGTGGCGGCTGGCCTCTTGACCTCGATGTGGACGTGTCGCTGCCACCACCCCGGGGCGACGCCTGGCAGATTGCGTTGAATCTCACCGGCAGTGCCGAGGACCTCAGGCTCTCGGCTCGCAGCCGTGGTTATCTGGAGGCGTCATTGCGGGGGCGGGCTGCGCCGCTGGACCAGCGTCTGCCGCTGCGGCTTGAACTGGAATCCCCGTCGTTCCTGGCGCTGGACACCCTGACACCGACACTCACTCTGAAAGACTGGCGGTTGGCGCTCGACGGCAGCCTGGAAAAGGGCTTTACCACCCGTTCAAACGCGGTACTCCCGGGCACCGCCGGTCCGGTCGGGGTGTCCCTGCAGGGGCTCGTGACCACCGCCGGCGCATCGGATGTCAGCCTGCAACTGACCGGCCCGCAGGACGGCCCGCAACCGGGCACGCTGGCGTTGGCCGGCGATGTGAGCTGGCAGGAGGCACTGAACGCTGACCTGACAGTCGCCCTGGCAGGTTTTCCCTGGCACACGCTGCTGCCGGACATGGAGCAGCCTCCGGTCACTCTGCGCCAATTGCAGGGTGACCTCGAATACCGGGACGGTCGTTACAATGCGCGGCTCGAGGCCGCAGTGACCGGGCCCCTTGGCGACGCTGAACTAGAAACCGCGCTGGCCGGCGATCTGGAATCGGTTTCCCTGACCGAGCTGCTGGTCAGCACCGGTGCCGGCGAGCTTCGCGGCCAG
>JAEPMM010000475.1 GCA_017643965.1 Marinobacter sp. | reverse complement strand
TCCCCGAACACCGGCACGACCAGCCCCTGCGTCAGCAGAAACACGGCCACAAAAACCCGCCCGATAAACATCCACAGTTTGTCGCCTAGCATGTCCATGGCCTACACCTCCGTGTCGGGATCGTACAGTGACAGCGGCAGTATGATGCCGCGCTGCTGCAGGTGCTCCTGGAAGCGGGGCACAATGCCGGTGGCTCGGTAATGGCCGACCACCTGCCCGCTCTCGTTGCGGCCCACACGGCGGAAGCTGAAAATCTCCGACATGGTGATCACGTCGCCTTCCATGCCGTTGATCTCCTGCACGCTCACCAGCCGCCGGGTACCGTCTTCCTGGCGTTCCACCTGCACCACCACATCAATGGCGGATGCCACCTGGGAACGGATCGCCTTGACCGGCATGGTGGTGCCCGTCATCGAGACCATGTTTTCGATGCGGGTCAGTGCATCTCTGGGGGCGTTGGCGTGGAGCGTGGTCATTGAACCGTCGTGACCGGTGTTCATCGCCTGTAGCATGTCGAGGGCCTCCGCGCCCCGGACCTCACCGACGATGATGCGATCCGGGCGCATCCGCAGGCTGTTGCGCACCAGATCCCGCTGGGTCACCTCACCGCGGTTCTCGATATTGGGCGGCCGGGTTTCCAGCCGTGCCACATGGGGCTGCTGCAGCTGCAGTTCGGCGGAATCCTCGATGGTCACAATGCGCTCGTCATCCGGAACGAACCCGGACATCACGTTCAGCAGGGTGGTTTTGCCCGAGCCGGTGCCGCCGGAAATCAGCACATTCAGGCGACCGCGAACAATGCCCTCCAGCAAGGCGGCGATGGGCGGTGTCAGCGTGCCACGCTCCATCAGCGCGTCCATGGACAGCCGGCCAATAGAAAAGCGGCGGATCGACAACAGCGGGCCATCCACCGCCAGGGGCGGAATGATGGCATTCACCCGGGAGCCATCCTTGAGGCGGGCGTCCACCATCGGCGATGACTCGTCGATACGCCGGCCGACACTGGATACGATGCGATCAATGGTGTTCAGCAGATGGGTGTCGTTCAGAAAGCTGACGTTCACCTTCTCGAGCTTTCCGTTGCGCTCCACATAGATGCAGTGGCTGCCATTGACCAGAATGTCCGAGATGGAGCTGTCTGCCAGCAGTGGCTCCAGCGGGCCGAGGCCGAGAATGTCGTCCTGGATCTGACGCAGAATGCGCTGCCGCGCGCTCAAAGACAGAGGAATGGACTCCTCCGCCATCAGGCGCTGGCCAATCTCGGACAACTGCCGTTCGGCCTCGACCCGCCCCAGGGTTCCCAGCAGGGACAGGTCCAGCACTTTCATCAGTTTCTGATGGATTTTCTGCTTCCAGGCCCGCTCCTGCTCTTCGTCTGCCCGCCGCACCGAATCCTGGCTGGCCGCGCTGTGAAGGGTCGCCGTGTCCAGTGGCGCATGGCTCATGTCGTTCGTTCTACCCGGTTCCATTGTCATGCCCTCCTCAGGCGCCTGCCAGTTTTCGCCACACCCGGCTGAGGCCGGATTGCTGCACTACTTTCTTGCCACTCAGGGTTTCTGCCATGTGCACCATGCTTCGGCTCACCACCGATGACGGCGCCGCCTCCAGCAAAGGCACGCCCAGATTTGCGCTTTCGGCCACCCTGGCGTAATCGTTGGGAATGCAGGTGAGATTCTCTACCCCCAGGGCTTTTTCGATATCGGCCGTGGTCAGCGCCAGTTTCTTGTCCCAGCGATTCACCACCACCCCGATGCGCTCCGGAGGAACGCCCATGTAGCGGGTCAGGTAATGCAACAGGCGGCGGGCATCCTGAACGTGTGAAATGGTCTGTTGCATGACAACCAGCACCCGATCCGACGCCTCCAGCAGAATGCCGGTGATGCCGTCAATCTGTCTGGGAAGATCCACCACCGTGTGGTCGTAACCGGCGCGCAGTAACAGCAGCAGTTTCTGCAACTGGCGCTCATCCACGTCTCCGGACACCACCAGTTGCTCCGAGCCGTGGCCCAGCAGG
>JAEPMM010000311.1 GCA_017643965.1 Marinobacter sp. | reverse complement strand
GAACGTCATCGGCAACGCCTTTCAGGGCAGGGTCGCCCACCATCAGCACCGGCACGCCCTGCAGTTTGCCGCACACTTCGGTGACGGTTTGCTGAACACTGGCATCCTCGCCATCCAGCATCGCGACCGACACCGATGCCAGCGCGGTCTCATCGCCCGTGGCGAGCAGCGCTCTGGCTTCATCGCCGGCGATAACCTGCTCTTCTCCGATGAACTCCAGAATGGTTACCATGTCGCGGCGGCGAGTGTCGTCTTCGCTCAGCACCAGCATTTTGTTGTTCTTGGGCATCCCGTTAAATCTCTGAAAGGATTTGAGCGGTATTTAAGACTGTAAAAGCGTGAGAGTCAATTTTATGACGCTATTTGGTACGGTTCGTAGAAACGTTTTGATAAGCGCGTGCTGCGCTACGGTTACGGTTGACGCCCTTCAGTGCCTGACGGGCCTCATCACGGGCTTCCGAGGCTCCAACAGTGGCAGCGTCGCAAAAGGTTTGCAGCCTGGCCAGACGCTCGCGGACCGGCTCGGCTTCCAGCTCTCCGGCTTCCAGTTGTGCCATAACCGGCTCAACGGTGCCGCGCACGCGGCTGTTCAGCTCGGTCAGGCGATTCCATTCCTGGTCCTCAAGCGATTGCTCCAGGGCCTCGATCAACCGATCCAGTGCGAGTATGTGCGTCGAAGTCTCAGCCATGGGATTTACCTCTTGCGCCTGACGAGGGGCCAGATGGGCCGGGCAGGCGCTTCACCCCTGCCCTACTTGCCTGTTAACGACGCGCCGCCCGGCGGGCTGCGGAGGCCGTGAACTGGTTGCCACGGAAACCCGGCGCGAAATTGTATGCCGAGAATCCGTCATCAAGACCGTCGATGTAATAACGACCCGATTTCAGATCGTATGTTATCTCCATGGTAGTCCAGAACACCGGTTCGCTGTAGAAACTGATGTTATGGGCTTCCGATACGCGCCACAGCTTACCCTCTGCGTCGTATTCCTCTGAAGCAAGAATCTGCCAGCTGTCTTCATCGACATAGAACACCCGGCGGGAATAGATGTGGCTGATACCTGTGCGCAGCCTGGCCTCCACAACCCAGGCACGATGCAGTTCGTAACGGGCCAGCTCCTGGTTGATGTGACCCGCGCGGATCACGTCATCAGGACGAACACCTTCCTCGTGCAGGCGATACGCATTGTAGGGCACAAACACTTCGCGCTTGCCCTTGAGCTCCCAGTCGTACTGGTTCGGCGCACCATTGTACATATCCTTCTGATCCACCGATCGCAGAGAAGACGAGTTCGGCAGGTCGGTTTCGTAAGCCAGGTTCGGTGAACGGCGCAGACGGCGCGAACCGGCATCGTAACGCCAGGCCAGCCGGGGCGAGCGGATCTGGTCGAGGGTTTCGTGGACCAGGGTAATGGTACCGGCAAGATTTGACGGCGCAATGGTGTCGGTCTTCAGGTAAAAGATCTTGTTATCAATATCGTCCAGATAGGCGCCACGGCGGCTGTACGCGAAGAAATAATTGTACTCGTTGACCACCGGGTTGAAGGAGCCATTCACCTGCGGGGTGGCGGATGCGCTGCGAAACGACAGCTCCTCGCCACGGTAACGAAGAATGTGGTTCCAGATCACTTCCAGGCCGTTCTCTGGAATCGGGAACGGGCTTGTCATGATGGTGTCGCGGACACCATTGCCGTTATCCAGCAGTTCGGCAGACACTGCATTTTCCCGAAACTTGTCATACACATGCTCAGGGAAGGCAGCGGTCCGACGGGTCTCGTAAACCGGCATGAAGAAATCAGGACCGTACTGCTCAATCATCTTGATATGCCCCGCCGTCAGCCTGTCACGGTAAAGATCGAGGTTGTCTGCGGTGATGACGAACAGCGGCGAGTCTTCCGGGAACGGGTTGCTTTCCACCTGGCCTGGTTTCCAGTCGGAAGGCGGCGTTGTCAGCCCTCCGGTCCACTCGGGAATACTACCGGATGCATTTCCCGCTCTTTCGGCACCGACCGGAGTGAGCTCGTTGCCCAACTTCTGCGCTTCCGACTGCGTTACGGCGGCGGTCGCAGTGCCGGATACTCCCAACCATGCTAACGCTACACCTGTGACCACATGCTTACGCATATTTAACGTACCTCCCTCATGCCGATGACCGCCCTGCCGCAAAAGACAGTGCTTTCCGCTAGCGTTTGCTAACCGCTGAAATCGCTCAAATCTCGTTCAGCGGGCGGCCTTTTTGCCAAATTCAAACGGGCGTTTCAAGCAAATGTTTGTAGTTTCTTGTTAAACCCGTGACGACCAACACAGGGGAGGAAATGCAACTGTAAAAATGATAGACTGGTGAATTAATTTATTGGGCACATATTCCCGAGTCGGCCGTCCGTCTTTTTGGCAGGTAATCATGGCATCACAGTGGTATTCACTGGTTTCCCAAAAGCTGTTTATGGCCCGGGTGCTGTTGCGGCAGGCTGACAGACTCCCCAGCGGGGAGGACGCCAGCGACGCCTTGCAGCGGGAAGCAGGCATACAGGGCAGCATTGAGCTGGCATTGCGGGCACGGCGCCTGTTGCTGATCATGGTTGCGAAGTTATACCAACAGAAGAACAGTGCCCCCGAAACCCTCGAGGCGCTGGTGGTTTTGTTGGGTGAGGACAATCCGGAAACCGCTGAGTTGCTGGATCTGGCGCGCAAGGGCGGCAGCTGGTGGAACCATCTGGATCAACTGGAGGCCGCCCAAGGCAAACCCCCGGCCACCCGAAAAACGGTCAGTGCGGAGAACATCATTGCAATATCCGCGGATTCCGGTCCTGACCGCTCGGTGCCGGCTCTGGGTAAAGTGCTCGACGCGTTGAAACAATTCGCCGATACCCTGGAAGAACGCCACAGCGAGTGGTAAATCGCGAGGCACCACAGGGTCGAATACAACTGAAAGGTTATGTGAATGTCACCATCTTTTTTCGAAATTGTACAATTGAGCGATGGCGATTATGCGTTGCGTCGCATTGATGACGATGCCGCCCCACTGGTCCGTATTTCGTTTTCGTCAGAGGCCCGCGACATGATGGAAGATCGCGATATGGCGGTTGCCAAGGCCATGATTGCCGCTGGCATTGAAGCGGTAGGCAATGTTGCGCACGACATTGACTGGGAAGACGACGACGTGGAAGCACAGGACGCGCAGCCGTCCTACACCCTTCACTGAGTGAGATCCGCCAGCGCACTCAGCGCTGGCGCAACACCACCCCATGACTGTTGCCCTGAGCGGACGCCTTCTGCAGCGCTTCCAGACCTTCCCGGCCCAGCTTGCGAGTCCACATCACGACTGCATGGCAGGTTCCGGCGCTGAGCGCCCGTTCCGCCAGATCCCGCGCCGGGTAATCCGACGTTGACCGCAACACCAGCAGTTCACCTGCCACGATGCCGTGCATCTTCTGCCACTTGCTGACCAGCGCCTGGGGCGGATCAATCCATGCCAGCCAACGCTTCTCCTGGTTCAACTGAGTCAGCATCGGCAACAGCAGCTGAAAATTCTCCACCTGACCTTCCGGCAGAATAATCTCAGTGACGTTACCGGTAACCGGCGCAGCGGGGTCTGCTCGCCTCGCTCTGGCGGAACCGGCCCAAACAACGGCTGCTGACTTTCCCGACACATGGCTGGCCGGAGCCTGAAAACCAAATGCTGAGCCGGAATAGGCCATATTCTGATTAAAGCTGAGTTGTTCCATGATGCGCCTCGCCTTCTGGTTGACCGTTGGAGATCAGTGCATATCCGAACGACGGATAACACCTACGCCAAGCCCCTCGATAAAGATCTCCTGCTCCCGCAGGTCGACTTCAATCGGGGCGAATTCTTCGTTCTCCGCAATCAGGAATACCGTGCTGCCCTCCTTCCGGAAGCGCTTCACGGTGACCTCCTCGCCGACGCGGGCCACCACCACCTGACCGTTGTGAACATCCTGCGTGCGGTGAACCGCGAGCAGATCGCCATCCAGAATGCCGATGTCTTTCATGCTCATGCCTCTTACCCGCAGCAGGTAGTCCGCCGAGGGCGAGAAAAAGTCCGGCTTCAGGGTGCAATGGTCCTCGATGTGTTCCTGCGCCAGGATCGGGCTACCGGCCGCCACCTGACCAATCACGGGCAGCCCAAGGTCGGCTTCCGCCTCAGGCAACCGGATACCGCGGCTTGCGCCCGGAACCATCTCAATGGCGCCTTTGCGCGCCAGCGCCCTCAGATGCTCCTCGGCGGCGTTGGCTGAGCGGAACCCCAGCTCCGCCGCGATTTCCGCCCGGGTCGGCGGGTATCCGGTTTCATCCACGTAGCGCCGGATAATATCCAGTACCTGGCTTTGCCTTGCTGTCAGCTTCATGAGGTTGCCCCGTTTATCCTG
>JAEPMM010000452.1 GCA_017643965.1 Marinobacter sp. | reverse complement strand
GGTATCGCGCTGGCGAACCCGATTTCATCGGATCTCTCGGTGATGCGCACGAGTCTGTGGAGCGGACTGCTGAAAACGGTTTCTCACAACCAGAATCGCCAGCAACCGCGTATCCGGCTGTTCGAAACCGGCCTGAGATTTGTGAAGAACGGCGCGGGCATTGATCAGCAGCCAATGCTGGCGGGTGTTGTGGTCGGAGGTCAATTGCCTGAGAACTGGGCCAACGGTCGCAGAAACGCGGATTTCTTTGATGTAAAAGGGGAATTGGAAAGTCTGTTCCGTCTCCTGGGGATCCAGATCGATTTTATCGCCAGACAGCATCCGGCGTTGCATCCGGGGCAAACGGCGGAACTGGTCCGGGATGGCGAGCACGTCGGCTGGTTGGGTACGTTGCACCCACAAGTTCAGAAAAATCTTGAACTTAATGGCACGATCCTGATGTTTGAGCTATTCTTGAATTCGATCGTTTCGGGATATGTGCCTAATTTCAAAGAAATTTCAAAATTTCCGGAAGTTCGGCGAGATTTGGCTATTATTATCGGGAGCGATGTGGCGTTTGCAGATGTGGAGCGTGTGGCGAAAAAGCACGCCGGTGAGCGCCTGACGGCCTTGCGCGCGTTTGATGTCTATGAAGGTGAAAGCCTGGATGAAGGTAATCGGAGCCTTGCCCTCAGCTTGTTCTGGCAGCATCCTGAACGCACGCTCAATGAAGAAGAAGTGCACTCGTTCTTCAACGGTGTTATCGATGCGCTGAAGGCGGAGCTGGGAGCAACATTAAGGAGTTAAGCAGATGGCGGCTTTGACGAAAGCGGAAATGGCCGAGCGCTTGTACGATGAACTGGGTCTGAACAAGCGCGAAGCAAAGGAAATGGTGGAAGCTTTTTTCGATGAGATCAGAGGCGCACTCAGCCATAACGAACAAGTGAAGTTGTCCGGATTCGGTAATTTTGACCTGCGTGACAAGAAGCAGCGGCCGGGACGGAACCCGAAAACTGGTGAAGAGATTCCCATCAGTGCGCGACGCGTGGTGACGTTCCGACCAGGTCAAAAACTAAAACAGAAAGTAGAGACGTATGCTGGAACCGAGTCATAACAACGAGCTGCCCACCATTCCGGGCAAGCGCTATTTTATCATTGGTGAAGTGGCTGAACTGTGCGCGGTAAAAGCGCACGTCTTGCGCTACTGGGAGCAGGAATTTCCTCAGTTGTCGCCGGTCAAGCGCCGGGGTAACAGGCGGTATTATCAACGGGCAGACGTGATCACCATCCGTCAGATTCGCAGCCTGTTGTACGACCAGGGCTACACCATCGGCGGTGCGAAGCAGAAGCTGAGCAGCCATGAGGTCAAGGATGATACCTCCCAATACAAGCAGCTGATCCGTCAGATGATCACCGAACTGGAAGAAGTGCTGGACGTACTGAACGCGCCAGTGCGCTGACGGCGACAGGGCAGACATAAAAAAACCGAAGGTGAGCCTTCGGTTTTTTTATGTCTGAAAACGAATAAAGCCCGGATCCTTGCGGTACCGGGCTTTATTCAGGGATTTTGGTCGGGACGGTAGGATTTGAACCTACGACCCCTTGCACCCCATGCAAGTGCGCTACCAAGCTGCGCCACGCCCCGAGACGCTATACCAGACTGATAAACAACCAAAGATGGGCGTTATCTCAGTGGCTTAGCGGGAGCGAAGTCTACACCAGCCCAAATCAAAAATAAACAGGGTTCTGTCATTTTGCCTCAAATTTTAGCGCAGCTTGGTGTCGCGCAGTTGCAGAACGAATTCCGGAGCCCCGAAGGTGTGTGGGTCAGCGTCCGGCCAGTACTTGTCGAAGACCCGAAGCCCGGTTTTTCCCTCCAGAAGGGCGCCCGGCGCGAGAAAGGGCAACAAGTCCATATAGGACTGCACTTCGGTTTTCGAGGTGCGCTGAATGATGTGTTCAGGCCCCAGTTCGGAGGGATGGCGCAGGCCGGAAGCTTCCAGCAGGTTCTGCAGGGCGTCCAGTGTGTTCTTGTGGAAGTTGAATACCCGCTCGCTCTTGTCCGGTACGTCCAGTTTGTTGCCGCGTCTGGGGTCCTGGGTGGCCACGCCGCTCGGGCAGCGTCCCGTGTGGCAGTTCAGTGCCAGGATGCAACCCAGCGCAAACATATAGCCCCGGGCAGAGTTGCACCAGTCGGCGCCCAGGGCCAGTGTGCGGGCGATATTGAACGCTGAAGTGATCTTACCGGCAGCGCCAATGGCGATGTCGTCCCGCAGGTGGGTTCCTACCAGCGTGTTGTGAACCAGCAGTAAGGCTTCTTTCATCGGCATGCCT
>JAEPMM010000282.1 GCA_017643965.1 Marinobacter sp. | reverse complement strand
CACGATGGTAATCAGGAATCCCGGGTGAGCGCCGTTCATGTTCAGGAAGGCAGTCAGGGCCGAGAAAGCCAGGGTCATGCCCAGCAGCATGTAGGTGTTGCGCAACACGTTCATGGCATCGGCACTGATGCCCGTGGTCGCGCGCTCTGCCTGGGGAGCGTTATAGGCTCCCTGGTTGTTCTGAACGCCGAATCGTCTGTCTTCCATTGTCATCTCCGTAGGTAAAACAAGAAGTCTCTGTCACCACTATAATGTCACAACCGCAACTTTCAATCATTTACGACAGAAAAGCACCCATCAGATTCCATTAAAAGCTGTTAATGTTGAAAGTTCCGGTCGACTTTATGCAGGGCGTTGACAGCACAGGCAATTCCGGTATCATGCACACCGCTGTCGCAATGACGGCAAGTGAGAAAAACGGTGGGCTGGCAGAGTGGCTGAATGCAGCGGTCTTGAAAACCGCCGAAGGTTAATAGCCTTCCCGGGGTTCGAATCCCTGGCCCACCGCCACTTTTCTCCACACCTTTAGAAGTTCTCTCCTGAAGCACTTCCAGAAAGTACCCGCATTTACCGTTATTTTCAGTAGTCTCCCCGGACCTCAGCACGCTTGAAATCCGGGAATAAGGTTGGTAGGGCGGCTCTCAGGCGTTACAGGTCACGCCCGGAATAAACCGCCTGCTTCTGTTCTTTGGCAAGCACTTCTCGTCGCTGCAATGCCTCGGGTTCATTGTCAGGAATCGCCCAGCCATGAAGATTGTCCTCGACGAGTTGCACCAGTGCATCAATATGTCCCGGTGAGTCGTTGAGGGCGGGGATGTAACTGAAGCTCTCACCACCGCCTTCCATGAAGTACTCGCGGTTTTCCTCGTCGATTTCCTCGATAGTTTCCAGGCAGTCGGACGAAAAACCGGGGCAGAATACGTCAATGGATTTCACACCCTGTCCCGCAAGACCTTTGAGGGTTTCATCGGTGTAGGGCTTCAGCCACTCCTCACGGCCAAAACGCGACTGGAACGTGGTCTGGTAGTTGTCTTTGGAAATCCCCAGGCATTCCGCCAGCAGGCGGGAGGTCTTGTGGCACTCACAGTGGTAGGGATCGCCCCGTGTCAGGTACTTCAGCGGCACCCCGTGGTAGGACAGAATCAGCTTCTGGTTGCGTCCATGTTGCTCCCAGTGGGAACGAATGTGAGCCGCCATCGCCTCAATGTAAGGCGGGTAGTCATGGTAGTGGGAGACGAACCTGAAATCCGGGAGCCAGCGGCGCTTGGTGAAATCATGGGCGACGGCGTCAAATGTCGAGGCCGAGGTGGACGCTGAGTACTGCGGGTAAAGGGGCAGCACCAGGAGTTTTTTCACGCCTTGCCCCTGCATTTCGTCCAGCACCTTGGAAATGGAGGGGTTGCCGTAGCGCATGGCGAAGCCGACCACCACGTTGTTGCCGTACTTTTTTTGCAACGCCTTGCGGATGCCTTCAGCCTGATTGGCCGTGTGAATCAGCAGGGGCGATCCCTCTGGCTGCCAGACGCTGGCGTATGCCTTTGCAGAGCGGCGTGGCCGGATGCGCAGGATGATGCCGTGCAGAATCAGCCACCAGATCGGCCGGGGTACTTCCACCACCCGGGGATCGGCGAGGAATTCGGCCAGATAGCGTCTCAGGGCAGAGGGCGTGGGGGCGTCGGGTGTGCCCAGGTTAGTGACCAGTACCCCCAGTTTTTCCGGCTGGTTGTGACTGAAATTATCGGTGCCTTTGTACTGCATGGTAGAACGTCCTGGCTGGCGATCGTGATGGTTGTGCTCTGGTCGGGGCCGGTCCGGTTGCCTACCGCCGGTCAGGAGTCTTTCCGGGTCGCCTGCTGGTCAAGTCGTGAGGCCAGGCCGCGGATGTCATAACCGGCGTTGCCTGCTTTGCTGATAATATCGCTGGCAGGTTCTGTACGGGCGGAACTGAGCGCCCACAGCACAGTGCAACGGGTCCCTGACCGACAGAAAGCCAGTACGGGTTTCGCAGCCTGACGGATCATCGGCGCAAACCGGTCGACGTCATCGTCCGTAATGTGCCCGGATTCAACCGGCAAGTAGACCCAGTCCAGGCCGTGCTCTCTGGCGGCGGCTTCAATGTCGCCCATGGCTGGCTGCCCGGGCTCCTCATGATCCGGCCGGTTGGCCACGAGGGTCTTGAACCCCAGCTTCGCAATTTCTGCGACATCGTCGACGCTGATCTGGGGGGCTACGGTAATCTGGTCGTCAATCTTTCTCAGTTCCATAGTGCAAACAGGCCTTTGGATTCGTTGGCAACAGGCGCAATCATGACACAGCGCCCGGGATCTTTCAGGACATCCAGGAATATTCTAACCAAATTGCATCACGCCCTGCTGCGTTTGCGTTCTATCCATTCGTAAACGGCCATACCGGCCACCATGGACGAGACAAAAACGGCCGCTTTGAGCTCGCCGGCGCCCAGTGCAACCAGCCCAGGACCCGGGCAAAAGCCGGCAATACCCCAGCCGATGCCGAACATCAGGCTACCCACCACCAGGCGTGAATCGATATGGGTGCTGGCGGGCAGCTTCATACTGAACCCGAGGAACGACAGCGTGCGTTTGCGGGCGATGGTAAAGGCCACCAGGCCAACCAGAATGGCGCCGCCCATCACGAAGGCCAGCGAGGGGTCCCAGAGCCCGGCAAGATCGAGAAAGCCCAACACTTTCTCGGGGTTGGCCATTCCCGACAGAATCAGGCCCAATCCGAAAATCAGTCCTGACAGGAACGCGGCGATAGAAAATTTCATGGTTTTACACTCCCAGCGCGTGGCGGATCAGAAATACGGTGACAAAACCGGCAGCCATAAAGCTCAGCGTAGCCACCAGAGAGCGGGGTGAGAGCCGGGAAAGGCCACATACCCCGTGGCCACTGGTGCACCCTGAGCCATAGCGTGTGCCGATGCCCACCAGCAACCCGGCAACAATCAGCGCCGGATAGCTGGCCTCTACGTTGATGGCGGGCAGGTCGGCGGCCAGGAGCCACAGCAGGGGCGCGCCAATCAGGCCCGCCATAAAGGCGATGCGCCAGCCGATGTCGCCGCTGCTGGGGGTGAGCAATCCCCCCAATATGCCGCTGATACCGGCAATGCGGCCGTTGAGCAAGACAAAGCTGGCAGCCGCAAGGCCGATCAGGATGCCGCCGGCCAGTGCGGTCCAGGGGGTGAATTCGCTCCAGGCAATGTCGATCATAGGGTTCTCCTGACAATGTGAAGATCAATCGAGGATGCTTTTCAGAATAAGCATAGACTTTAAGGTAATAATAAGGCCGGAGCGAAGCAAAAAAAAGCCCGGCACTGGTGGCCGGGCAGAGGCGTGCGAGTAGTATCCATGAAAGACTTCCAGACAAACCGGCATCAGCAGGGACGCCGGTATAGGGAAGTATTGACCATAATTTGTACACTTCAAGCCGAGAGCCGTTTACTTTGAAAACATTTTTTCATATCCATTGAGTACTTATACTGCGGCCTTGCCCGGTGCGGGTTTCAGGCAGGTACAATGCACTGAAATTCGTGCGTGGCTGTAATACAATGGCGCCAAGATATTCTTTCATGCCCAGAGGTTTTTCAATGTCCGACGATAACGAAAACAAGCCCCAGAATGATCCGTTGCTTCCGGGCAAAATCAAGGACTCTGCGCGCCAGATATGGCTGGCTGGACTGGGTGCCTATACCAAGGCGGAAGAGGATGCCGGGCGGTTCTTTGAGCGCCTGGTACAGGAAGGCGAGCAGCTGGAAAACAAGACCCGTGGTGTGGTCGAGAAGCAGATCAAGACGGTAGAAGACCGGGTGGGCGATGTTCGTGAGCGCGCGACCGGCACCTGGGACCGCCTGGAGCACATGTTCGACCAGCGGGTATCCGGGGCCCTGCGCCGATTGGGTATCCATCGTCGGGAGGAAATTGAATCCCTGGAGCATCGCATCGAGGCTCTGGAAACCGAGCTCCGCCGCCTTCGCGGCGACGATGCTGAGGAATAACGCCCAGCTCTACAGGTAGTCCTGGCTCATCAGGCAAACCTGTTCCTGCTCGTCCGCTGCAAGGTAGGGCAGGAGTAACTGCATCATCTGGTAAACGCCACGACCGGGATCCACAGCGTCCCGGTCATCCAGGTGAGAGAGGCTATCATAACTGCTCCAATAACAGGCTGTTAGAGTCAGTTGTTCACAGAGTGCTGAAAGTTGGCTTGCGGAGATGTCCATCATGCCCTGGCGTTGAAGGCTGGCACAGATGGTAATGAACGCCGCCGTTTTCTTTTTCAGAATCCGCCGGAACCGGCCTTGCAGGCGATCGTATCGGGACAGCACATTGACCAGGTCCTGATACAGAAAGCGATACCGCGCCACCGTCTCGAACAGGAGATGCAGAAAGAAACTCTGTTGATCCAGGCCGATCTCAACGTCTTCCGGAACCGCCAGCAAATCCAGCATTTCCCCTTCGTAGCGTTCGAACAATTCTTCGACGATATCGCCTTTACTCTTGAAGTGGTAATACAGATTCCCGGGGCTGATCTCCAGCTCGTCGGAGATCAGCAGGGTAGTGACGTTAGGTTCTCCAACGCTGTTGAACAGCGCCAGGCTGGTATCGAGAATACGGTCGCGGGTTTTGATTTTTTTCATGTCGCGGCCTGGAAGGCAGGTTACAGGTCGAAGCTGGCCCACACCGGACAATGGTCCGAGGGCCGCTCCATGGCACGAATATCGTAGGATACGTCGGCTTCGCGCACCCTGGGCAACAGATTGTCACTGGCCATGATCAGGTCAATGCGAAGTCCGCGTCGAGGGTCACGTTCAAACCCCTTGCTGCGATAAT
>JAEPMM010000286.1 GCA_017643965.1 Marinobacter sp. | reverse complement strand
CGGGCCTCTTGTTCCTTGCAGTTCGGATATTGCTCGTGAAGCCGATCAAGGGTGTCGTTGGTCATATGCAAAGCTATGCCAAGGCACCCGAAGACGCGCGGCGGATCATTCAGCCCTCGGCAAGCGTGACCGAACTCCGCGGTGTGCCCGCTTGTGCATGGCGCTCTGGGCAGCCGGGCCGTTTTCCAGCGTGCCGGCCCAGGCCTTTTGCGCCGGTTCCTGCAAGGCCCGGCCGTAAGAAAAGCTCAGGGCCCAGGGTTGCGGGCCGTGCTGGTTGATGGCGTTAAGGTTGGCTGTTGCCTCTTCCGGCGTCTGGCCGCCGTACAGGAACACAATGCCCGGAACCGCCGCCGGTACCACCCGCCGGAACACGTGGAGGGTGGCTTCAGCCACCTGTTCCGGGTTGGCCTGGGTGGTATGGGACTTACCGGGTGTCACCATGCTGGGCTTGAGGAGCATGCGCTCCAGAACCACGCCGTGGCGATGGAGCGCGTCGAAAACCGCCTTTAATACCGATTCGCATACCTGCGCGCTGTGTTCAATGGTGTGATAGCCGTCGATGAGAACCTCAGGTTCCACAATCGGCACCACGCCCAGCGATTGGCAAACGGCGGCATAGCGGGCCAGCACCTCGGCATTGGCTTCAATCGCCAGTCGGCTCGGGTTGGTGTCGGTGATGTGATAGACGTCCCGCCACTTGGCAAACCGGGCGCCCTGTTCCCGATAACCCTGCAACCGCTCCTCGAGGCCATCCAGTCCGTAGGTAATCTCATCCCCCGGTGCGTTGGCCATCGGTCCCTTGCCTTTATCCACCTTGATGCCGGGCACAATGCCCTGGCGCAGCAACAGCTCGGCCATGGGTTTGTTGTCGAGGCTGCGCTGGTTCAGGGTTTCTTCGTAGAGGATCACTCCGCTGATGTGGTCTCCCAGACTCGGGGTGGAAAAAATCAGGCTGCGATACTCCCGGCGTTTCTCTTCCGTGGATTCAACCCCGATCGCCGCAAACCGCTTGGCGATGGTGGGGGCGCTTTCGTCTGCGGCAAGTATGCCTTTGCCCTTGTGAATCAGTTTCTCGACGGTGTCTTCCATGTCCTGCTGATGGCTCATGAGGTTTCTCCTTTCCCTGCTGGGGCTGCTGGTTTGGCCGAAGGCGTGTTAACCAGTGTAGACCGTCCACGCAGATTAAATTTTGATCTGTGCAAAGGCGCCGCCGGCAAATCAGGCATAAGCTGAGGTCAGGACCACCTGGGAAAGGATGCAGGCCATGAAAACCGTTGTGAGTGTCAGTCAGGGCTCGTCAGAATACGATTATCAGCTGGAAACCGAATTTATGGGGCAGCTCTTCCGGGTGATTCGGATCGGCACCGACGGTGACCTGTCGCGGGCTGAGGCGATTCTGGAAAACGTGCGGGAGCAGGCCGACGCCATCGGCCTGAGCATGGTGCACGATCACTACCAGGTGGGGCGGGAACAGATCGAGCACCCGGACACGGCCCGGCTGGAAGCCTGCGTGCCGGACAAGTCCGTGACCACCGGCGCAGGGCTGCGCCGCATCCTGCAGGAGTGGGCGGTGCGCCACACCCAGAGTGAACTGGGGCATTTTTTTGATAATGCCCGGGTGCTCTGTTTCAACGGCCAGGCCAGTTATCGCATTGCCCTGGCGTTATCGGAGCACACCGACAATCTGCAGTTTGCCGATCCCTACACGGATTTCGGCCTGCCACGCCTGCTGACGTCCCTCGGGCAGCTCGAGCGCTATACCGCGATCACCGCACCGCTGTTGTACAAACCCCTCGCGGTGCGGGCACTGGATGCCCTGATCCACAACCCGCTGTATCGACTCGGCGAGGGTCTGGTGCAAGGGTCGCTGCATCAGGCCGTCAAACAGTCCCACGTGCTGGTGGCGGCGGTTGGAGAGCTGGCGGATTTCACCCAGACCGAGCTGGACGGTAAAACCGTGATAACCTCCCGCGTTACCGAGCAATCACTGGACTGGATGCGCTCACGCAAGGTTGCCATGGTGGTGGACTACAGCCCCTGGCTGGAAGGTCGGCCGGTGGGTGCCAACGTCATGGAGGCGATGATCAGTGCGGCCCTGGAGCGGGCGCCGGCGCAACTGGCAGCGAACGATTTTCTGGATGTGATTGACCAGTTGGGTATCGAGCCGCGGATTCTCTATCCGAATGGCTATCGCCGGGTGAACCGGTTCGCTTTTGTGATTCATCCACTGTCACAGCAGTATCTCACCAAGACGCCGCCGCTGGACTGGATTGCCAGTGTGTCGCCCCCGGGGGTCATGAATCTGGTTGAAAAAGCGGTGGCCTACACACCGCCTTTCGTCTATTCCCACATTGAAGGTGTGGCGTCGCCCACCGGAGACGAGGCCGAGGGCTGGCTGATTACCGTGGGTGGAACGCCGCGGGAGATCATGTCCCACAGTCCGGAATTCACCTACAGCCGCTTACTGGCCGCGGCCAGGCTGGCGAAAAAACTGGGCGCCCAGATTATGGGGCTCGGGGCTTTCACGAAAGTGGTGGGCGACGCCGGCATCACGGTTGCCAAGCGAGCTCCGTTGCCCATCACTACTGGTAACAGTTACAGCGCATCGGGCGCGTTATGGGCGGCCCATGACGCGGTAAAAAGGATCGGACTGGTCCAGGTGGGACCCAGCGGCAAAATGGCCGGCAAGGCCATGGTCGTCGGGGCGACCGGAGCCATCGGCTCGGTTTGTGCCAGGTTGCTGGCCAAGGCGGTGGATGAGATTGTTCTGGTGTCGCCGGAGGCGGCGAAACTGCTGGCCTTGAAAGAGAGCATCCTGATGGAGACGCCGGGCGCGACGGTTCACGTTGCCGCCTCCACCGATCGTGATCTGGGTGATATGGATATGGTGGTGACAGCCACCTCCGGTGCCGGAAAGCGGGTGTTGGACATCCTTCAGGTCAAGCCTGGCTGTGTGATTACCGACGTTGCCCGTCCACTGGATATTCCTGCGGAAGACGTGACGAAGCGGCCGGATGTGCTGGTCATCGAGTCCGGTGAGATCCGCCTGCCCGGCGATGTCCACATGAAAGACATCGGGCTGCCCGCGGGGGTTGCCTACGCCTGCCTTGCCGAAACCATCGTGCTGGCGCTTGAGGGCCGGTTCGAGAACTTCACGCTGGGTCGTAACATCGAGTGGGAGAAAGTGCGGGAGATCTACAAACTGGGTCTCAGGCACGGTATGACGCTGGCCGCCATTTCCGGGGTCAACGGCGTATTCGGTGAGGAGGACTTCGAGCGAGTGCGCTCGCTGGCCAGTGCCGAAGTACCGGCACGCAGCGAGCGACTGCAGTCAATGCCCCACGGGTGAGGCTATTTTACGCCGTAAGCCATCATTGCCTCGGCCAGTTTTTTGAATGCGTAGATGTTGGCACCCTTGCTGTAGGGGTAAATGCCGTCTTTGCGCTTTACATGCTCAATACAGCGGTCGTGAATGTCCGCCATGATGCCGCTGAGCATGGTGTCGACTTTATCCATACTCCAGCTTTGCAGTGACGCGTTCTGGGACCGCTCCAGCCCGGATACCGCAACACCGCCGGCATTGGCGGCTTTGCCGGGGCCGTAGAGCAGGTTGGCTTCGATCAGCTGGTCATGGGCTTCCTGGGTCAGGGGCATGTTGGCACCTTCGCACAGGGCCACCAGCTCGTTCTTGATCAGCCGTTTCATGGCGTTTCCGTCCACCTCGTTCTGGGTGGCGCACGGCAGGGCGATGGCGCCCTTGGCCGAGACCCAGGGGGTCTTGCCCGGGTGCCAGGTGCCGCAGGATGCGTCCGCCAGGGCCCCGTGTTTCTCCAGCTTCAGCGTGCGGATCGACGCCAGCTCCTTCGCGGTCATACCCTCGCGAAATACCCGGGTGCCGCCGGAATCCGACACGGTGAGGACCTTTGCGTTTTCCTGAATGCATTTCTCGGCGGCGTAGAGTGCCACGGTGCCAGCACCGGAGATCAGTACCCGCTGGCCTTCCCAGGACTGATCATGGGCTTTCAGCATGTTCTTGAGAAAGTAGACCACGCCATACCCTGTCGCTTCCGTGCGGCCGCAGCTGCCGCCGAAGCCCGGTGATTTGCCCGTGAGCACGCCCTCCCAGCGATTGGTCAGCTTCACGTAATGGCCATAAAGAAAGCCGATCTCACGGGGCCCCACGTTGATGTCGCCCGCCGGTACATCGACGTTCGGTCCGATGTGACGATACAGTTCCTGCATATAGGCCTGACAAAAACGCATGATTTCACGTTCGCTGCGGCCCTTGGGATCAAAGTCTGCGCCGCCTTTGCCACCGCCCATGGGCAAGCCAGTGAGGGCATTCTTGAAGCACTGCTCGAAGCCGAGGAATTTCAGCACGCTTTCGTTGACCGAGGGATCAAAGCGGATCCCACCCTTGTAGGCGCCCAGCACATTGTTGAACTGCACGCGCCATCCACGGTTGACCTGAACATTGCCCTTGTCGTCTTCCCAGCAGACCCGGAACCGCACGATGCGATCCGGCTCAAGCATACGCTCCGCGATATTCCAGCGTCGGTAGGCTGGCTCCTTGCGATAGACGCTGGCCACGTCGTCGAACACTTCCATGACGGCCTGATGGTACTCATCGGAGTGGGGGTGGCTCTGGTCGAGGGTGTTCTGAATGTGGTCCTGCAGCTTGCTCATTTTCGATCCTTTTGTCCTGTGAACTCAATTGCATACGAGGGCAGGTGGATGAATGGATTTTTAGCAGCGCAACGGCGCGCTATGGTTT
>JAEPMM010000331.1 GCA_017643965.1 Marinobacter sp. | reverse complement strand
GCGAGTGTCCGGGCAAGTCGTTTGCCATCCTCGAACGCCGCCAGTCTCTGGGCGGCACCTGGGATCTGTTCCGTTACCCGGGTATCCGGTCCGATTCCGACATGTTCACTTTCGGCTACAACTTCCGCCCGTGGACCGGCGGCAAGGTGCTGGCGGACGGCGCCTCCATCAAGAACTACGTGAAAGAGACCGCCGAGGAAAACGGGGTCGACAAGCACATCCGCTACGGTCTTGCGGTCAAGACCGCGGACTGGTCGAGCACCGACAAGTGCTGGCACGTAACGGCCCAGCGCGAGGAAACCGGTGAGACCGAAACCTTCACCGCCGGCTTCATGGTGGGTTGCACCGGTTACTACAACTACGACAAGGGCTACAAGCCTGACTTCCCCGGTGAGGAGAGCTTCAAGGGCCAGGTGGTCCACCCTCAGCACTGGCCGGAAAACCTGGATTACACCGGCAAGAAAGTGGTGGTGATCGGCAGTGGTGCCACCGCCATTACTCTGGTGCCCACCATGGCGGAGAAGGCGGCTCATGTCACCATGCTACAGCGCTCGCCGACGTACCTGATGCCGCTGCCTTCCACCGACAAGGTCACCCTGGCGTTGCAGAAAGTGTTGCCCGCCAAGACCGCCTACAAGCTCACCCGCGCCCGCAACATCTCCGTTGCCCGCCTGCTGTATGAGCGTTCGCGCAAGAGCCCGAAAGCCATGCGCCGGCTGTTCCTGAGCGTGATCAAGCAACAGGTGAACGGCAAGGCCGACATGCGTCATTTCACCCCGGACTACAATCCCTGGGACCAGCGCCTGTGTGTGGTCAAGGACGGCGACCTGTTCAAGGCGCTGAAAGCGGGCAAGGCCGACATTGCCACCGACCACATCGAGTGTTTCACCGAAACCGGCATTCGCCTCAAATCCGGTGAAGAGCTGGCGGCGGACATCATCATTCCGGCCACCGGCCTGGAAATCCAGATGCTGGGCGGCATCGAGCCGGCGGTGGACGGCGAGCCGGTGGTGATGAAAGACAAGATCATCTACAAGAACGTACTGGTGGAGGGGGTGCCCAACGCCGGGATGATCTTCGGCTACACCAACATCTCCTGGACCCTGAAAGCAGACATTGCCAGCGAGTACCTGTGCCGGCTGATCAATCATATGGACCGCAAGGGCACGCGGGTGGTGATTCCGCGGGATACCGAGAACAGCCTTGGCGAGGACACCATTCTGGGCGCGCTCAGCTCCGGCTACATCAAGCGTGCTGAGGACAGACTGCCAAAGCAGGGCACCCACGGCCCGTGGAAAGGCTCACAGAACTATCTGGAAGACGTGAAGGTTCTGCGTTTCGAGCCCATTGAGGACGGTTACCTGGAGTTTGACGGCAAACGCCCGCGGAACGCGTCCGAAGCCGGCAGTACTGGGTTCCTGCGCCCGCTGCGCTCGGCGCTGTTCGGTTCGTAACAGACGCGGAAACTTCAGACTGGTTACCATAGTCAGCTAGGAGTCTGTACACGAATGTGTCAGGCTCCCTGACTATCGCATTTCCAGAACAGGCCAGGTTGTATGTCCCGCTCCACCAGAAAAAGAAACAAGCCCCTGTGGCACCCGGCGTACTGGCCCTCGTGGCTGATTGTGTTTGCGTTGTATCTGCTGTCATTGTTGCCCATGTCGGCCAAACAGCGATTTGGCCGGAGCCTCGGGTGCTTTCTGGAGCGCAAGCTCAAATCCCGTTCACGGGTTGCCCACACCAATCTCAGTGCCTGCCTGCCGGAGCTGGATGACAGCGCCCGTCAACAGCTGGTGCAGGACAATTTCGTGGCCTGTACCCGCGGCTTCCTGGAAAGTACCCACGCCTGGTGGCGGGACATGTCGGACTATTACGACACCACTGAAATGCACGGTCTGGAGCATCTGGAGGCCGCCAGAGCGCAAAACCGCGGTGTGTTGTTGATCGGTGGCCACTACAGCATTTTTGATTTTGCCCTGCCGCTGATCGCCTGCAAGCTCGACAAACCGGGCTACATGTACCGGCCCAACAACAACCCGGTCATCGACCGCATGATCGAAAACGGCCGGCGCCGTCACTTCAATATCCGGCCCTTTTCCAAACGGCAGCTGCCGCGGATGATGAAGTTCCTGAAGGGAGGTGGCCAGGTGTGGTTCGCCTGCGACCAGGATTTCGGCCGTAACACCGAGCTGTTCGTGCCGTTTTTCGGGGTGGATGCCGGCTGTATCACGTCACCCAGCTACATTGCCCGGGAATCCGGCGCTGCGGTGATCTGTGTCAGTCACCTGCGGCTGCCCGATGGTCGCTACCGTGTGGAATTCTCCCCCATTCAGGAGGATTTCGGCGAGGACACAACCCGCGATGCCGAAACCTGGAACCGCTTTATCGAATCCACCATCCGCGAGTATCCCGACCAGTACCTGTGGCTGCACAAACGGTTCAAGAGCCGGCCAGAAGGTGCCGAGAAAATCTATTAGAGTACGCCATGTCTTCACAGCCTTTCACCACCTCGGAACTGGCTCTGCTGGTCTACCAGGCCGCGCAGGATCGCGAACGCTGGCCGGAACTGGTGAGTGCCCTCAAGGAAACCGCCAATCCGTTTGATGAAGAGGCAGTCTATCGGGATCGCGAAGTCCGTAGCAGAATCATGGAGGAGCTACTGCCGCATATCCGTCAGGCGCTGGAGATTGAACAGTCCATGCGCCAGAGCGAGGCCGCTCGTGACCTTCTGAACCAGACTCTGGAGATGCTGCCAGTGGGCATTGCGCTGGTGGATGACAGTCTCAATATCCTCACCATGAATCGCCAGGCCGATATCAGCCTGCGGGAAAGTCGTATTCTCGGCAGTCACGGCGGTCGTGTCCGCATCAATAATCGCGAGCATCACCGTGCCCTTCACGAATCCATTCAGCAGTCATTGCAGGTGGGCAGCAGTCATACCCTGATGCTCAGCGATCAGCGCCCCGGAAGTTCTATCTCGCTGATGGTCTGTCCGGCTGACGTGGTCAGGGCGACTGATCCGCAGCAACCTTCCGCCGTCACTCTGTTCATTTCCAATCCGGAAATTAACAACCTCGTCAATGAGCGAACCGTGGCTGACTTGTATGGCCTGAGCGAAGCCGAGGCGTCTCTCACCCGGCACCTGATTGAAGGGTTGTCTTTAAGCGAGATGGCAGAGCGCCGGGGCGTTTCAGAGCACACGGTGCGCAGCCAGTTCAAATCAATTTTCCGCAAGACCGACACCAACCGCCAGGCGGACCTGGTGTCGCTGATTCTGTCCGGCCTTGCGCCGATCGGTAACAGTTTGCCGGCCACAGCTGACCGCAGCAAATCGGGCCCGGTGCAGGAAGGGGGCGGAACCCGCTATTTGGTCACTGCAGACGGCCGAACCCTGTCGTATTGCGAATACGGCGACCCTGACGGGCGCCCGATTGTGTTTTTCCACAGTGTGCGTGGATCGCGTCTGGAGGTGCCTGGCAGCCTTGATGTGCTCTATCGCCTGAAACTGCGGTTGATCGTACCGGATCGACCGGGCTACGGCCGCTCCGATGCGCTGGAGGATCGCACCACGTACGATCTGGCCGGGGATGTTGCTGCGCTGGCGGACCACCTGGGTCTTAATCGTTTCCTGATACTGGGTTATAGCCTGGGGGGATTTCTGGCGCTCCATTGTGCGGCTCATCTCGGCGACCGCGTGGAGAGACTGGGTCTGGTTTCGGCCCTGGCGCCACCGCAGACCGATCCGGGAGGGCGGCCATTAAAGGGGTTGTTCCGACTGGCTGTGACGCTGGCCGACAAGGCCCCTTCACTGGCGGAACGGATTCTAAACCAGATGGCCCGCAGTATCCTGCGGAACCCCGCCAAACATCTGGGGTCGGATGCTGATCGGCAACTGCTGGCGAATCCGCAAACCCGGCACCAGTACGTGCGTGCCATGGCGGAGTCCTGCAGCCGCGGCTCAGGTGGGTTTGTGGAGGACCTCAAGGCTGTTGCGCGCACGCCGGAGCCCTCGCCCGATCAGTTGGCGCTGCCGGTCTATCTCTGGCACGGTCATCAGGATGGCCAGGTAGCCGTGCAGCAGGCTATTCGGCTGGACGAGTGGCTGACGAACAG
>JAEPMM010000019.1 GCA_017643965.1 Marinobacter sp. | reverse complement strand
AGCCTGTCCGGGGTTGGACTGGCGCAATGTGCGGATGTCCTCTAGCGCCGAGTCCAGCTCACCCTGCGCGGCCAGTAACGCACTGGCCCGGGCCAGTGCCGGAAAGTAGTAGTTGCCTTCTTCCACACTGCGGTAATAGCCGATGGCCTGCTCGGGCTGGTTGTCTTCGTCGGCGATCCGCCCCAGGTAATAGTGGGCTTCACTGGTGTGGTGGCCCTGTTCAATCAACCGGGTCAGGTCCTTGCGTGCCAGTTCGGTCTGGCCGTTCTCCAGCGCGACCAGCGCGTGAGACAGGCGCAGGCCTGGGGCGTTGGGGAAGCGCTTCATCAACCGGTTGAATTCGTCCTGTGCCGCCTGCAGCTCACCCTCGCCGATCAGCATGCGGCCGTATAGCGTGCCCATCTGGCGGTTTTCCGGGAAGCGCCGGGTGTTGACCAGCAGGTGGTCCAGGGCATCACGCCGGTCGCCCACCTGGTACAGCAGGTCGCCTTTCAGGATGATGGCAGGCTGGAAGTTGGGTTCGCGCTCCAGCAGGGTCTCAATCCGTGCCAGCGCCCGTTTCGGCTGGTTGGTGACTTTCAGCAGAAGCGCGGTACTGTACTCCAGTTCCGGGGTTTGCGGGTGGCGCTCCGCCATCTGCTCATAGAGTGTGAGCAGCTCCTGCTGCTGCTCCGGGGGCAGGTTGGTGGCCATGGCCGCAAGGCTGTCAAAATCGGCGTCTCCGCCCAGGTCCATGATCCGCTCCATGTGCCCGATGGCCGTTTGCAGATCGTTTTGCTTGATGGCCTGAATGGCGGCAACCCGGTGCGCCTGCAGGTTGTCCGGCTCCACGTCCAGCCACAGGCTGGCGAGCTGGCGCTGCGCGTTGTCACCGTTCAGCGACTGGGCGATTCGCATGGCGCGTTCGATCACTGCCTTGTCACGGGACTGCTTGGCGGCATTCAGGTAATTCACCAGGGTGACGTCGTAGCGTCCACGCTGGGCCGCAATTTCACCGGACAAAAGCAGATAAAGCACCTCTGGCTCAAAATCGGCGTAGCGGATCTCGGGCTCGATGGAGGCGGCTTCCGTCGGGGTGTCTTTCTCGCTGACCGCGGGTTCGTCCGGCGCTCCGCTCAGGGCCGCGCAACCGGTGAGAGACAGCCCGAAAAGGCAGGAAAGATAAATCCGTGCAGATCTATGCATGCAACATCCCGTATCCTGTAAACCACGCATCTGAGACGGTCAGCCTCCTGTACAGGCGACCATGCAGTGCCAAGGCCCTATGATGGCACAAGCTCCTGATATTGCCCAACCTGTCAGCACTTCCCGAACTGACTGGGGTTTTGGGTGGCGACGGTGACGCCGGCTCGGTAAAATGCTGGGAACGTACATATTCTGGTAAAAGGCTACTCATACCTGACATGGCTCTGGTAACGCTGGGAATCAATCATCGCACCGCTCCGGTGGAATTGCGTGAGCGCGTCGCGTTCACCCCGGAGCGCATGGCGGAAGCATTCTCGGAGCTCCGCGCCATGTGCGGGGCCAGCGAAGCGGCCATCCTGTCCACCTGCAACCGCACCGAGCTCTACATTGCCGGCGATGACGAGTGCGCGCCGGTGATACTGCGCTGGCTGGCCGGTTTCCACGACATGGACGCCTCCGAGCTTGAGCAGGCGCTCTACCTGCACCGTGATGGCGATGCCGTTCGGCACATGATGCGGGTGGCGGCCGGGCTGGATTCCATGGTGCTCGGCGAGCCGCAGATCCTGGGGCAGTTAAAAGATGCCTACTCTCTGTCCCGTGAGCACGGTGCCAGCGGCGCCTTCCTCTCCCGTCTGTTCGAGCACACGTTCTCGGTGGCCAAGCGGGTTCGCACCCAGACCGCCATTGGCGAGAACCCGGTGTCGGTGGCCTATGCCGCGGTGAGCATGGCACATCATATTTTCGCCGACATGTCCCGCAACAAGGCACTGTTAATTGGCGCCGGCAAGACCATCGAGCTGGTTGCCCGCCACCTGGCCGACGCCGGAGTGAAAGATTTTCTGGTGGCCAACCGCACACTGGAGCGCGCCCAGGCCCTGGCCGAGTCCCGTGGCGGCAAGGGTATTCTGCTGTCGGAAATCCCCGATCACCTGAAAGATGTGGATATCATCATTTCCTCCACAGCCAGCCCCTTGCCCATCCTGGGCAAGGGTGCGGTCGAGCGGGCACTGAAGAAGCGTAAGCATCGGCCCTACTTCATGGTGGATATCGCCGTGCCGCGGGATATCGAGCCGGAAGTGGCGTCGCTGGCCGATGTGTATCTCTACACCGTGGATGACCTGCGCCAGGTGATCGAAGAAAATATCCGCTCCCGCGAGGGTGCCGCGAGAGAGGCCGAGAATCTGGTGACCGACGGTGTGCAGGATTTCCTGAGCCAGTTGCGGGCTCTGGATGCGGTTTCCACACTTAAACAGTTCCGTCAGCGCGCGGAATCCCTGCGTGACCTGGAAACCGAGAAAGCACTGCGAGCGCTGCGCAACGGCACCGATCCGGAAACCGTGTTGCGCGGGCTTGCCCGTGGTCTCACCAACAAATTCCTCCACGAGCCGTCCATTCAGGTTCGCAAGGCAACAACCGAAGGTCGCAGTGAAGTGACCGAGTGGCTGAGAGAGTTGCATCAGCTGGATGCCCAGGACGCCGACGCCACCACCCCGGAAAAACTATGAAACCATCGATCCAGAACCGCCTTGAGCAGCTGTCCGACCGCTTCGAGGAAGTCAGCGCGTTATTGAGCGATGCCGGCGTTATTTCCAACCAGGACAAGTTCCGCGAGCTGTCCAAGGAATTTGCCGAGATCGAACCGATTGTGCAGTGTTTTCTGGCCTGGAAGTCGTCGCTGGCGGACATCGAGGAAGCCCGTGAACTGGCTCGTGACGGCGACGCTGACATGCGTGAAATGGCTGAGGAAGAGCTGGCGCTGGCGGAGCAGAAAACCGACGAGCTGGACGAAGAGCTGCAGCGCCTGATGCTGCCGAAAGACCCTAACGACGGCAAGAACGTGTTTCTGGAGATTCGGGCCGGCACCGGCGGTGACGAAGCCGCGATTTTTGCCGGTGATCTGTTCAAGATGTACCTGCGCTACGCCGAGCGCCATCGCTGGCAGGTGGAAGTGATCAGCGAGAGCGACGGGGAACACGGTGGTTATAAAGAAGTGATTGCTCGGGTAGCCGGCGCGGGGGTTTACGGCGCGCTGAAGTTCGAGTCGGGTGCGCACCGGGTGCAGCGGGTGCCCGAGACCGAGTCCCAGGGTCGTATTCACACCTCGGCGTGCACCGTGGCGGTCATGCCGGAGGCCGACGAGGCCGAGGCGATTGACATCAACAAGGCCGATCTGAGAGTGGACACTTTCCGTTCCTCCGGCGCCGGTGGTCAGCACGTCAACAAAACCGATTCCGCCATCCGCATCACGCATCTGCCCACAGGCATCGTGGTGGAATGCCAGGAGGAGCGCTCCCAGCACAAGAACCGCGCCAAGGCCCTGAGTCTGCTGGCATCTCGCCTGCAGAATGCGGAAACTGAACGCCAGCAGAAATCCATGGCGGAAACCCGCAAGAGTCTGGTGGGCAGTGGTGATCGGTCCGAACGCATCCGCACCTACAATTTCCCCCAGGGGCGGGTGACCGACCACCGTATCAACCTCACGCTGTACAAGCTGGACGAGGTGGTTTCCGGTGATCTGGACGCGGTCGTGGTACCCCTGCAACAGGAGCATCAGGCCGAACTGCTGGCATCGTTGTCTGATGAGTGAGCCATCGCTCACCTGTGACGCTTTGCTCCGCAAGGCGACCGTGGCCATTGCCGGAGAATCTCCGCGACTGGATGCGGAGCTGCTGCTGAGTTACGTAACCGGGCTGTCCCGTACCGGCTTTCGGGCCTGGCCGGAGTGACAGGTGCCGGCGATCGAGGCCCGGCGCTTTGAGGCGCTGGTGCACCAGCGAGCCTGCGGCCATCCGGTGGCCCACCTGCTGGGCGAGCAGGAGTTCTGGTCGCTGCCCCTGAAGGTCAATGCCTCCACTCTGATTCCCCGCCCGGACACCGAATGCCTGGTGGAGGCTGCGCTGGGGTTGTCGCTCCCGCCATCTGCACGGGTGCTGGACCTGGGGACAGGAACCGGCGCTATCGCACTGGCGCTGGCCAGTGAACGCCCGGGCTGGCAGGTACTGGCGTGCGATGCGGTGGCGGCCGCGGTCGAGCTTGCCACTGACAACGCCGGGCGCCTGGGCTTGTCGGTCTCCGTGGTATTGAGCCACTGGTTCGAGAGTCTGCCGCCGGGGCGCTTTGACCTGATCGTGTCCAATCCTCCGTACATTGCCAGCAGTGATCATCATCTGGGTGAGGGGGATGTGCGGTTTGAGCCGGCGACGGCGCTGGTTGCCGGTGATGATGGTCTGGATGATATCCGCACCATTGTCGCGGCCAGCCCGGAGTGGCTGAATGATAGCGGCTGGCTGGTCATCGAGCACGGCTACGATCAGGGCGAGGCGGTACGGGATCTGTTTCTGCAAGCGGGGCTGGCTGCCGTCGAGACGCGAAGGGACTATGGTCAGCGTGACCGGCTGACGCTGGGGCAGTGGCCGGGCCGGGTCTGATCGCGGATGACGCCGGGTCAGGGTTCGTCGGGGTTTCAGAAAACCCGTATTTTTAGCTTATAGAGGTGGTCGATGCTCAGCGATGAAGAACTGATGCGTTACAGCCGGCAGATTCTTATGCCGGCGTTTGACGTTGCCGGTCAGGAAAAGCTGAAATCTGCCCGCGTCCTGGTGGTGGGTGCCGGCGGGCTGGGTTGCCCGGTAGCCCTGTACCTGGGTGCCGCGGGCGTGGGTCATCTCACGTTGGTGGACGATGACGCCATCGAGCTGGCCAACCTGCAGCGCCAGGTGGCCTTCAGTCACGATCAGCTTGGGTCCGGTAAGGCCGAGAGCCTGGCGGATCGCGTGCGCCGGATCAATCCGCTGGTGTCGGTGGCGGTTGTTGCCCGGCGCCTGGAAAGTGAAGAATTGGTCCATCAGGTGAGCGAGGCGAACCTGGTACTGGACTGCACGGATAACTTCGCCACCCGTTTTGCCCTGAACCGGGCCTGCGTTGCCGCCAGGGTGCCGCTGGTGTCTGGTGCCGCGATTCGTGGTGAGGGGCAGCTCTCAGTTTACGATGCCCGCAATCCGGAGAGTCCCTGCTATCACTGTCTGTATCCGGAGCAGGGCAATGAGGATCTGTCCTGTTCGGAGGCCGGTGTGATCGGGCCGTTGGTGGGGATGATCGGGGCCAGTCAGGCGATGGAGGCGGTCAAGGTGATCTCCGGGGTGGGGCGGCCGTTGGTGGGGCGGTTGCTGATTCTGGATGCCTGGCGGATGGAGTGGCGGGAGATGAAGCTGGCCCGTGATCCCGGGTGCCCTGTTTGTTCTGGCCACTGAGGCTTCAACTCTGGAGCAGGCCGTCGCCGTCAGCCAGCGCCTGTCCAAAACACGCCGTGAATACGTCCCTGTAGGCTCCGCTCCGCCATCCATGGCTCCGCAGGGTTTTGGACAGCCGCTGGCTGACGGCTCCTCTCGACTTCAGTGTCAGTCCTTCAGCGCCTGAAACTTGGCGATAGCCTCTTTTCGGCTCTCTTTCAGGTCCACAATCGGCCGTGGATACCCTTTCGGAATCACCCCGCCTTTGCCGGGATCGTGGATGCGTTTGTTGTCCAGTTGCTGCAATTCCGGCACCCAGTGCCGGATGAACTCGCCTTTCGGATCAAATCGCTCACTCTGTGTCACCGGGTTGAAGACCCGGAAATAGGGGGCGGCGTCGGTGCCGGTGGACGCGCTCCATTGCCAGCCGCCGTTGTTGGAGGCGAGGAAGCCGTCGACCAGTCTTGACATGAAGTAGGCTTCACCCAGGCGCCAGTCGATGAACAGGTTCTTGGTCAGGAACATGGCGGTGATCATGCGCAGGCGGTTGTGCATCCAGCCGGTCTGGTTGAGCTGGCGCATGGCGGCATCGACGATGGGGATGCCGGTGTGGCCGGTTTTCCAGGCCTCGAAGTGCTCGCCGGGGGTGTTCCAGGCCAGCTGTTCGGTTTCGGGTTTGAAGGCCCGGTGCATGCTGACGCGGGGGTAGTGGTAGAGGATGTGGATGTAGAAGTCACGCCACGCGATTTCGTTGACCCAGGTGCTCAGGCCCTCCTGGTTGCCGCCGGCGCCCTGGGCCTGGCGGGCTGTGATCAGGCATTGGCGGCCGGACAGGATGCCGGCGGCCAGGTAAGGGGACAGCTGGCTGGTGCCGTCGATGGCCGGAAAGTCGCGATCGTCCCGGTAGTTGCCGCCACGCTCGTTGAGAAACGCTTCGAGCTGGTCGTGCGCGGCGTGTTCACCGGTTGCCACAAGCGCTGGTGGTGCATTTTCGAAGCCGGCCGGGATGCGTTCGTATTGTTGAGGCTTGAGCGCGTCACCCCGGGGCGAGGGGGCTGCGAACAGGGTGGGTTGGGTTTCATCGATCCAGCTGCGCCAGCGGCGGGAGAAGGGTGTGAATACCGAATAGGGTTCCTGCTGCTGGGTCAGGATGGTGCCAACCGGCGCCACGGTCTGGTCGCGGTATTTGTTGACCTGAATCTGACTGGTCGCCAGTTGTTCCCGTACGTTCTTGTCACGCCGGCGTTCGTTGATGCCGTACTCCTCGTTGAAATGCACAGCTCCGACGTTGTGCTCGCGGCAATACTCGGCCAGGGCGTCAATGCTGTCGCTGAAGCGCCGGGCTTCCAGAAAGCTCAGGGGGATGCCGAGCCTGGCCAGTTCCCGGGCCAGGCTGTTGGCGTGGGCCAGGGTGAAGTGGACCCGTGCCGGCGACCAGTCGTGTTCCTGCCACTGTTCCGGCGTCACGATAAAGCACGCCAGTACCGGCCCCCCGGCCTTACAGGCCGCGGTGAGAGCGGCGTTGTCGGCGAGGCGGAGGTCGTTGCGGAACCAGACGAGTTGGGTCATTGAGCTTCCTTGGCAGAGCACCGGGCGGGCACCGTAAGGGTAATTACCACGCCCCGGGCGGTAAATTCATCAACCGGGATATTCGCTGGAAAGCATTGATTGGATTATAGTTAAAACTGTTTTACCGTCAGAACGTTCGGGACGCAAATGGTCGACAAGAATGAGGAGCCCGCGCTGCCGCGGGATGGAGTCTGGGGGCAGGCCTATACCCTGGAGTCCGGGCAGACACAGTTTCACGAACTCAGTCATACGCGTCTCTGGGTGACCCGGCTGGATCTGGAATGGCAAATTCGTGCCGCAACCTCGGCACCGGCGGTCGATCCCATGCGCTGGACCGAGCAGACCAGCCATGTCTTGCCTGGCAGTGATGTGCCCCTGCAGCGATTCGTCCGGCCCGATGACAGCAATGAGGTGGTGTTCCTGCCCGCGTTGGCAGGCTTGCCGACGGTGATTCGCCCTTACCAACCTTTGACCATCCCCGCGGGCGGGACGTGCGTTATTTACGTGGGCACGGTGGTGTGGTTGCGCATTTGCGTCGGCGCTCATCGCACGCAATTGACGGAGCTGGCGCTGGCGGAGCCTTCCCAGACCTGGGTGGGCAAAAATACCATGGAGGGCGAGTTGTGCTACTCCGCCCCCAGTTACGCGCGTCTGGTGCTGGAGGCGGTGCCGAAGCGACCCTGGCGGGCGGTGACGCCCGTCACCATCATGAACCGCCGCACCGAACCGCTGTTGCTGGAGCGATTCAGCCTGCCAACGCCGCTGTTGTCGCTTCACATGAATGATAAAGGTCAGCTCTGGACACCGGGCGTAACCGTGGTCTGCGAGACCGACATGAATTCGGCCAGCCTGAACGTGGACCAGACCCTGTTCAAGGCGGCCGGTGACTGCCGGCTGATAACACCGGCGCGTGAGACAAGCAGTCGCGGCAGGCTGGTGCGGGCATTCGATCGGATGTTCGGTTAACGGAAGCGGCGGACAACGGAGCCCGTAGTTTGATTGAGACCATCGAAAACAGCCTGATTCAGGCCGCCAGTGCCTTGCCGTGGATGCAGTGGTTGAGCGCCGCATTTCTGTTGGTTCTGGGCATTATTCTCGGGTCGTTTGCCGCCCGCAGCCTGTCGCGGGTCATGCAGGCGCGGGCATCGCGCCACCATACGGTAATGTTCCGGCGCCTGGTGTTCTATGTGGTGGTGGCGGTCTTCGCCATGGCCGCTTTGCGGGAGGCCGGTTTTTCACTGGACGTGGTGCTCGGCGCAGCCGGTATCCTGACAGTGGCCATCGGCTTTGCATCCCAGACCTCAGCCTCGAACATGATCAGCGGGTTGTTCCTGCTGGTGGAGCGGCCGTTCGAGATCGGCGACTTTATCGAGGTTGAGACCACGTTAGGGGAAGTCATTGGCATTGATATGCTTAGTGTGAAATTGCGCACCACCGACAACCTTTATGTACGGATTCCCAACGAAACTCTGATCAAGACGCCGGTGGTGAACCGTTCCCGCTTCCCGATTCGACGTCTCGACCTGACCGTGGGGATTGCCTACGCTGAAGATGTGGAAAAAGTCGAGAAACTGCTTCTGGAACTGGCCGAGCGCAATCCGGCCTGTCTGGAGGAGCCGCGGCCCTTTGTGCTGGTGACGTCGTTCGGACCCTCTTCGGTGGATTTGCAGTTCTCGTTCTGGGTCCCGAGAGAGCGTATTCTCGAGGGGCGCAGCAATATGATGGTGGACATCAAGAAAATGCTGGATCAGAAAGGCATCGAGATTCCTTTCCCCCACACCAGTATTTATGCCGGAAGCCATTCCGCACCATTCAGGGTCGAACTGCTTCGGCCGCAAAGCTCTACCGAAAAGGAACTGCCGGATGCCAACGAAAACGGATAAGCCAGCAAAGCCATCCACCTACCCGACGCTGGAGGGCAAGATCAACCTTGGCTGGCGGGAATGGGTGGCATTGCCGGATCTGGACATTGGCAGGGTCAAGGCCAAGGTGGACACAGGGGCGCGTACCTCATGCCTGCACACCTTTCGCACTGAGCCCTACACCCTGGACGGTGAGCGTCGCGTGCGGTTCTGGGTGCACCCGGTGCAGAACGATCTCCATCACGTGGTGGAGTGTGATGCGGCGGTGCTGGATGAGCGCGATGTGTCGGATTCCGGCGGTCATCGTGAGTTGCGCCTGGTGATTGAAACCCGGCTGGTGATCGGTGAAGCCGTGTGGCCCATTGAAATGACGTTGACCAACCGGGATTCCATGCGATTCCGGATGTTGCTGGGGCGCACTGCCATGGCAGGGCGCTCCCTGGTGTATCCCGAAGCTTCCTATCTCGCCGGCGAGCCGGCCCTAAGGACTACCAAATGAAAATTGCGATCCTGTCGCGCAACCGTCACCTTTACTCCACCCGCCGCCTGGTCGAGGAGGGGGTCAACCGTGGCCACGAAGTGCGCGTGATTGACTGCCTGCACTGCTCCATGAACATCACCTCGTCCAACCCGCTGATTCATTACCATGAAGAGGTGCTGGAGAATTTTGATGTGGTGGTGCCGCGGATCGGTGCCTCGGTCACCTTCTACGGCACGGCGGTGTTGCGACAGTTCGAGATGATGGGTGTGTTTCCCGTCAACGAATCCGTGGCGATTACCCGCTCCCGCGACAAGCTGCGTTCCCTCCAGCTGCTGGCCCGCAAAGGCGTGGGCATGCCGGTGACCGGGTTTGCCAACAAGCCGGACAACGTGCCGGAGTTGCTGAAAATGGTCGGTGGCGCGCCGGTGGTGATCAAGCTGCTGCAAGGCACCCAGGGTATCGGAGTGGTGCTGGCAGAGACCCGTAAGGCCGCCGAAAGCGTGATCGAAGCGTTCATGGGGCTGAAGGCGGACATTCTGGTGCAGGAGTTTATCAAGGAGGCCGGTGGTGCGGACATCCGTTGTTTCGTCATCGGCGACAAGGTGATCGCGGCCATGAAGCGCCAGGGTGGAGAGGGCGAGTTCCGGTCCAACCTGCATCGGGGCGGCACGGCCTCGCTGGTCCGCATTACCCCGGAGGAGCGTCGCACCGCCATCACAGCGGCAAAAGCGATGGGACTGAACGTTGCGGGGGTGGACCTGCTGCGCTCCAGTCGCGGCCCGCTGGTGATGGAGGTGAACTCTTCGCCGGGCCTGGAAGGTATCGAGAACGCCACCGGCAAGAACGTGGCCGGCATGATTGTGAGCTGGATCGAGAAGAACCAGCAGCCCTGGAAGACCCGCACCAAAGGGAGAGGTTAACGTGGCGCGTGCCCCCTTTGTGATGGCCGGTACCGAGATCAAGGCCGGCACACGCCAGACGGTGGAAGTACCGGTGGCCAAGCTGTATACCCACACTCCGCTGCACATTCCTGTTGAAGTGGTACACGGTCGCCGGGATGGTCCGGTGCTGATGGTGTGTGGGGCAATTCACGGTGATGAAATCAACGGCGTGGAGATTGTCCGGCGGGTGTTGACCAATTCGACGCTGCGGCACCTGCGGGGTACCCTGGTGGCGGTGCCCATCGTCAATATTTTCGGTTTTGTGCAACGCACCCGCTACCTGCCGGACCGGCGCGATCTCAACCGCTGTTTCCCCGGCATCGAGAGCGGTTCTCTGGGTGGGCGCATCGCCTACCTGCTTCGCACCCAGATCATGGAGAACGTCACCCACATTATCGACCTGCACACCGGCGCGATTCACCGTTTTAACCTGCCGCAGATCCGTGCCGAGCTGAAGAACCCGGAAACCATTCGCATGGCCGAGGCCTTTGGCGCGCCGATCATCCTCAACGCCGGTTTGCGGGAGGGCAGCCTGCGGGCCTACGCCGATTCCCAGGACATCCCGGTGGTGACGTTCGAGGGCGGCGAAGCGCTGCGGTTTGACGACGTAGTGATCTCCAGTGGTGTGAAAGGGGTGATCCGGGTGATGCGGGAGCTGGAGATGATTCCCGCTAAGAAGGGGCCGAAAGCACCCAGAAAACGCTCGGAAACCGCCGCCAATTCGCAATGGGTGCGCACCGACATAGACGGCATCATGCGTCCGGTGGCGAGCCTGGGTCAGAAGGTTCGCAAGGGGCAGAAGCTGGCCATGGTGGCGGACCCGTTTGGCGAGTCGGAAACGGCGGTGCTGTCACCCTGTTCCGGCATCGTGATCTGTGTGAACAACCTGCCACTGGTGAACGAGGGCGAGGCCATCTACCACGTTGCCCGTTTTGATGAGCTCAGTGAGGCAGAGAAGGCCATGGATTATTTCCGCAGCAGCTACGAGGGTGATGTGGGGGACGATGTAGTCCCGGTGCATCCCTGGGACGATCGTCAGAAGTAACCGCGAGGCACAGCATGATCTGGGATCAGACCTTTATTGAACTGGCGCCCTTGCCCCGGGGCTTTCACCTGGTGACCAACGAGGTGCTGGCCCAGGCCCCGGATCTGCGCAACTGCGAG
Organism: Marinobacter sp.; assembly: GCA_017643965.1. Taxonomy (GTDB): domain Bacteria; phylum Pseudomonadota; class Gammaproteobacteria; order Pseudomonadales; family Oleiphilaceae; genus Marinobacter. The sequence continues at coordinate 6,603 of JAEPMM010000019.1, read as the reverse complement.
GTGGGGCTGCTGCACCTGTTTATCCAGCACACCTCCGCCTCCCTGGCCATCAATGAGAATGCCGATCCGGATGTGCGGGGAGATCTGGAGCGGCATTTCAATGTGATGGTGCCGGAGCGGGCGCCCCACTACGAACACACCCAGGAGGGGCCGGACGACATGCCGGCCCATATAAAAGGCGTGCTGATCGGCCCCTCACTGACGATCCCGGTGGCCAACGGTCATCTCGCCCTCGGGACCTGGCAGGGCATTTATCTGTGCGAACACCGCGATCACGCCGGTGGCCGGCGCATCGTGGCTACGTTGCAGGGGCGGTGGTGATGGCGCGCCGGGTCAGTCCGGTGTTGACATCGCCAGCGCCTGCTGCCCGTCGGATGTCAGCAACGGCAGGGACACCTCACCCCCGACAGTGACGGCCGTGACCGTCAGATCCCGGGAAAACGCGCCGAGGAACGTCGGGTGCTGGCCGTACAGCATCAGCACCAGCTGGTCTCCGCTGTTCAGTCGTTCGGCAATGCCGGTCAGCTCGATCTCGTGTTGCCCGAAGCCGCGAATGGGCTGAACCTGCTCGTCGATCAGTTCGGGAAGGCTCAGCCCCTGTCGGATCACGCCAACGCCAACAAACAGAATGGCGTCACAGGTACCGGTGCCGAACACCGGATCAGACTCGTCCAGGCACCGCCCTTCGAGGTCGGAAAGCGGTGCACCCACCGTCAGAGTGGCGGTCGGGATCCCGGCGATCACGCCGTCGGTATCCAGGGTGGTCAGGGGCACGAGTGTGGGCAGCAGGCCGGCGGCCCCGGTCAGGGCGGTAACCTCGATTGCCTCGCCAAGAATGTCGTAGCTGACCGGGAAGCGGGTACCGCCCACGGTGACCTCGGGAGCTGACACCGCATCACCGGGCGCCAGGGTGTAGCAGACCTGGTTGCCGGTCGTGATGACATTATCCGCATCGCCACGGCCCAGAAGTTTCTCGCTGAACCAGGCCACCGCGGCCTGGTTGGCACTGATGTCGCCGCAACTGGTCAGTGTGTTGAGACCGGCACTGGGCAACTCCGGCAGAGCCTCGCCGTAGAAACCGAGGTTGGCCAGGGTTTCCTGAATAAGCCCGACGTTCGGTGCCAGGTAATGGTGGCTGAAGGGGTAGGTCAACAGGCGCACGTCGCCCCCGGCGGCCTTCAGCTCCTTGTAGTTCTCCCAGGCTTCGTTGAACGGAAACAGGCTGTCACGCATGCCCTGGAACATCAGCACATCCACCGGATAGGGGGATTTCTGTGGGGTTTTGATGACGTAGCGGCCATCGCTGGTGACCGGGATCTGGCCGGTGATCGGGTCCAGCAGGTATTCCTGGGTGTTGCCGCTGTCGAACAGCTCCAGGCCGCGCTCGTTCTCCCAGAAATAGCTGGGGCTATGGTAGTGGACGAAGTCCAGTGCCGGCTCCGGGAACCGCCCCTGCACGATACCCTCCAGCAGTGACGATCTCAGCAGCGGGTCCATGGATCCGCCGCTGCCGGCGTCGCCCGCCAACGACAGGAACGCCAGCCAGTAGTTCTTGGTGACCTCACCCGGGTACAGGCTGTAGGTCAGGTCGTGCCAGGTGATGTGGGGCACCATGGCATCCATCCGCTGGTCCGGGTCGACGTTGTACAGCAGGTACTGGAAACCTCCGCCGTAACTGCCGCCGATGCCGCCCAGCAGCAGGTTGTCATCACGGTACTTCAGGTAATCAAGGTGGGTCTCGGCCCAGTCGACGATCTGGACCAGATCCTCGCCCTCGAAATCCGGATCCATCACCCGGATGGTGCCGCCGCTCTCGCCATGACCGCGTTGGTCAATACTGATAACGGTAAAGCCCGCGCTGACCAGCGGCGCAATCGGCGCCAGCGGGTCATCACCGGCTTCGGTGGAGCGGGATCCGCTGAAACCGTGGCCCTGGAGGATCAGCGGGTGTTCGGTACGGCAATCAAACTGGGCCGGTTCGAACACCTGAAACACGATGGCCGCGCCGTCAACCCGGGAGGGCATTTCCACCCGGTAAGTGCGCCCGCCGCTGAGGTCACGTTGCTGGTCGCAGGAGGCATGGTCGAGTTCGCTCTGGCTCGCGGTCAGCGGCCGGCTGATGGTTCGTGTGGTCGGCTCGGGGTTGCTGGCACGACTGTCGGTTTCGCCCTGAACGCTGCTGCCAGGGGGGGTGTCGGAGCTGCTTCCGCCGCCACCGCCACCACAGGCAGAAAGCACTAGGGCACCGGTGCCGATCACCAGGGTTCTGGTCAACTGGTTCATAGTCTCGCCTTTGTTTGTTGTTATTGGTCGTGCTTACACAATGTGACAAAGATCACAGTACGGCGACGGCGAGAAATGGGCGATGGCCAAAATGCCTTAGCAGCGTGGCCGAAAGGTCAAACAAATGCGCGGGGAGGCGTGTGGCCGGGCGTTACCCCGGCCGGGCACGCGATCTAGAGATTGGCTTCGGCGTATTCCGCCAATACCGAACGGGGTACGCCCTGGAGGTGGATGTGACCGCCGTGGCGGAATCCCTTGAAGCGCTCGGTCATGTAGGTCAGCCCCGAGCTGAGCGCACTCAGGTAAGGAGTATCGATCTGCGCCAGGTTGCCCAGACAGATCACCTTGGAGCCGTTGCCGGCACGGGTGATGATGGTCTTGATCTGATGCGGGGTCAGGTTCTGGGATTCGTCGATAATGATCAGGCTGTGCTGGAAGCTGCGTCCGCGGATGTAGTTCATGGATTTGAAGTGCAGCGGCACCTTGCTGAGGATGTAGTCCACGCTGGCGGTCATGTTCTCGTCGTCCTCGTGGAGGGCCTCAAGGTTGTCGACGATGGCGCCCAGCCAGGGCTCCATTTTTTCGGCTTCGGTGCCCGGCAGGAAGCCGATGTCTTCATCCAGGCCCTGGGTGCTGCGGGTGGCAATGATGCGTTTGTACAGCTTGCTGGCGACGGTCATTTCAATGCACGCCGCCAGTGCCAGGATGGTCTTGCCGGAGCCGGCGGACCCGGTCAGGTTCACCAGGTGGATGTCCGGGTCCAGCAGCAGATTCAGGGCGAGGGCCTGATAGATGTCCCGCGGCACCAGCCCCCAGACCTCTTCGTTCATCAGGTCATGCTGATGCAGGTCGCGAATCACAATCTGGGTGTCCGAGAGATCCGAGACCTTGCCGACAAACCCCAGCTCATCCACCACGAACTCGTTGATGTTGAGTTTGGCCAGATCACCCTCGCGCTTGAGGATGTGCTCGGTGACGCCTTCGCGCTGGATGGTTTCCACCTTTTCGATGGTGTCCCAGAACGAGTTGGCGAACTCCTTGTAGCCCTTGGGCAGCAGATCAATATCGTCGAGGAGCTGATCGTTATGGTAATCCTGGGCCTCCACGCCGAAGCCGCGGGCTTTCAGACGCATGTTGATGTCTTTGCTGACCAGAATGATGTCGCGGGATTTGTGCCGGTTCTGCAGCGCCGCAAGGGTGTTGATGATCTTGTTGTCGTTGAGGTGTTCGGGCAGTGCGTGATTGCCCTGCTGCTCGGTGCTCATCAGTATGGAAAGCGCCCCCAGCGGCGTTGCTTTCTTACCGCGGACAATGGGAACGCCTCTCTCGATGTCTTTCGGGCTGGCGTCGCCGAGCAGTTTGTCGATATTGCGGATGGCCTGGCGACAGTCGGCTGCTACCGCCTGCTTGCCGGATTTCAGGCTGTCGAGCTCTTCGAGGACCGTCATCGGGATGATGACATCGTGTTCTTCAAAATTCAGGAGGGCATTCGGATCGTGAATCAGGACGTTGGTGTCGAGAACGTACATCTTTCGGCGAGCTTGCGATGCTCCTGGCATAAGGCGCGTTACCTCTCTGGTGGCTCGGTCGTTTCAGGCACAGCGGCTGGTGAATTCCTTATCGGATATCAGTTTTAACATGTCGTAAGTGGTTATGATACCAGTGATTTTGTCGTCTTTTGTAACGAATATCCGATGCAGGTGTTCGCGCATCATGATGTCGGCAATCTCGCGCACCGGCGTTTGCTCATCAACGGACAGGACGCTGGGGGTCATGATGTCGCGCACCTCCACCGGAACCTTGCCCATTTCCTCGAAGATGGCCATGCGCAGGCGCCGGGCTTCCTGCTGTTCGTCGGCGGTCAGGCGGGGTTCTGAGCCCTGTTCGGTATCCTGACGGCTGGCGTTCCAGCGGAATTCGGTGATGTCTTTCAGGGTGGCAATGCCGACAATTTCGCCGGAGTCATCCGTCACCGGGCTGCCGGTGATCTCGTTGTCGGTGAGGAAGCGGGCCAGTCTGTCCATCGTCCATGATTGCGGTACGGCCTTGATGCTGGGGGTCATGATCTCGTAAGCGAGAACAGTCATTTACCGGGTCCTGTTCTGTTAAAGGGTCCATTTCAACAGAGCTTAGCCTGTCCGTTGCGGCTAGTCATCCCCCGATTGCGTCGGGGGTGCCACGCCGGTCAACTGGCCCTTGTCGTCATACACCAGGGAGAAGCCCTGATAGCGCTCTTTGCGGGTTACCCGCTCCAGTTGTTCCATCGAGCGCAGGGGGATGTCCACCAGCAGGGTATTGACCAGCCAACCGGGAATGGCGCCATTGGGGTCGGTGTGCTGCACCCAGATCATGCGGGTCTTGTCGTCTTCCGGAATGAACCGGTACAGCGTGTCGGAGCGGTCCACGCGAACATGGCCGTCCACCTCATCCCGGCGATCGGGAATGGCATTGAGGTCCATGACGATTTCACCACTGGCCTGATTGCCGCGGGTGCGGATGCGCAGGACGTAATCCCGGTCGGTCACCGGCCAGGGCATATTGTTCACGGAGTAGGCGTAGCGGTCATGAAAGTCGCCGTCCCCGAAGGCCCTGGATTCTGTGCAGTTGTGCACCCACTCCACGCAGGATTCGGGGTTCACCATCACCGCCATCAGATTTTCGATGGGCGTATCCATCACGGCCTCGGCCTTGAACGCCTTGAAGCTGGAGTCACTCTGCTCGATGGTGTAGACGCGGATGTTGTCGGTTTCCTTGCGCAGGCTCCAGCCTTCTGCGTCTTCCGGGGGCAGGTCGGCCTGGACCGCCGCCGGTGTGAACACGCAGAGAGTCAGGCCGGTAAGCAGCATGCCGAAGCGGGTGGCCCAGCCCGAATTGCCTTGGGCTCTAAGGTTACGCATAGAGTACACTTCCTTGAAGAGGGTGCTCTGAGTCTATCATGGGCATTTACGGGGGCGTGCTGCCGGATCCAGGGTTTGTGAACTGGGTAGCTGCCTGCAAATCCACGGCTTGAAATTGGCCTGAATTGACGATGAAAAACACCGAAACCAAGTTGATTGATGACCGGGGGCGTGTCCGCACGGGGGTGTTTAGCGAGCCGGTGGATCACATCAATTACCTGGATTACGACCTGCGTACCACCATGGACAAGCCGCGCTCGGGGCTTGCCCGACGCTGGCGCTTCAATCAGTTCCAGTTTGTCAGTGTGATGTCCGACAACTGGTTGTTTGGCCTCGCCATTGTGGATCTCAAGCTGGTCAGCACCGGGTTTTTCTATCTCTACGACTTTGAGACCGGCGACATGTTCGAGCAGTCCCTGACCCAGCCCTTTGCCCGCGGCACGGTGATGGCGCCTTATCCGGAACGGGGTGAGGCCTGTTTTGCTGCCAGGGGCACGCGCCTTCGTATCCTGCCGCACGATGGCGGGCGCAACCTTTCTGTTTCCGCCGGTGATACAGTGCGCGCTGATATTGAGCTGGAGGGAGATCACGATCCGCTCAGGCTGGCCAGTCCGGCCGGTTATACCGGCTGGGTTTTCACCCGCAAATCCGCCGGTTTGCCGGCCAGTGGAGAGATCCGCTGGGGCGACCGTATCTGGCGCTGCGACGAGCGCACCCGCGGCACCATCGACTGGAGTGGCGGCTTCATGCGCCGTGAAACCGCCTGGAACTGGGCCTGCCTGGCTGGTTGCCTGGCCGACGGCACATCTGTGGGGTTGAATCTGGCCACCGGGGTGAACGAGTCGGGCATGACCGAGAACGCCCTGTGGCTGAACGGTGAATGCATCAAGCTGGATTTTGCCCGTTTCGAGTTCGACCGTTACGACCGCACCGCTACCTGGCGGGTCGCGACCAGCGATGGCCGGGTGGATCTGCGGTTTGTGCCGTCAGGTGTTCGCAAGGAACGGCTGAATGTCTGGGTGCTGGCGTCCAACTTTCGCCAGTATGCCGGTACGTTCGAGGGGGTTGTGGTGGACAATGGGGGCAAAAACATCCCCGTAGCAGGGCTACGGGGATTGATGGAGGATCATTTCGCCCGCTGGTAATCGGCGGGTGAGACTGGAACCGTCAGCTTTCAGGCAGCGTGACGTTCAGCTCCAGCACCGAACAGCTGTCGTTGCGATCGACTTCCACCTGCACCATGTCATCGCTGATCTGCACGTATTTGCGAATCACCGCCAGCAGTTCCTGTTGCAGCTGGGGCAGGTAGTCGGGCTGATCACGCTGGCCCCGTTCGTGGGCCACAATGATCTGCAGACGCTCTTTGGCAACGCTGGCGGTGTTGTGGCTTTTCTTGCTCTTGAAGTAATCGAGGAGCCTCATT